>NZ_JBHXJK010000032.1:40641-75942 GCF_042723255.1 Amycolatopsis thailandensis | reverse complement strand
CTCTGGATGCGGTACTTGCATACGCAACTACCGCATCCAGAGGACGAAACGCGTGCACAATGGGAGAAGTGAGCGATCCACTGGCGGGGTTCGTCGGCTTCGCGGAGGCGTTGCGCGAAGCCGGTTTGCCGTGCGACGCGCACCGAGTCCAGGCGTATCTCGCGGCCGTCGGTGAAGTGGATCTCGCCGATCCCGAGCAGCTGTACTGGGCCGGTCGGCTGACGCTGTGCGCCGACCCCGACGACCTCCCGCGCTACGACGCCGCGTTCGACAGCTGGTTCGCCGAAAAGAAGGCCGGACCACGACGGCGAGGGCAGCAGACGCCCCCGAAGCGCGCGAAGATCGCCTCGCTCGCGCAAGCACCGAGCCGGGGCGAGTCCGGCGCGGAGCCCGACCAGCTCCGCGTGGCGGCGAGCGACGACGAGCTCCTCCGGCACCGTGACCTCGCCGAACTGACCGTCGCCGAACGCGCTCACCTGCGGGAGCTGCTCGCGAAACTGCGCCCGGCCCTGCCGTCGCGGTCGTCGCCGCGCCGCCGCGCGGCCAGGCGGGGCACCCTCGATCCGTCGCGCACGCTCCGGGCGATGCTGGCGGGCGGCGGCGAGCCCGTGCGCCTGGCGTACCGGCGGAAAGGCACCAAACCCCGTCGGCTCGTCCTCCTGATCGACGTCTCCGGCTCGATGGGGCCGTACGCCGACGCCCTGCTGCGGTTCGCGCACGTCGTCGCCCGGCACGCTCCCGGCCGCGTCGAAGTGTTCACCCTGGGTACCCGGCTCACCCGGGTGTCCCGCCAGCTCCGGCTGCGCGATCCCGAGCACGCGATGCTCGCCGCGGCCGCCGCGGTCCCCGATTTCGCGGGCGGGACCCGGCTCGGCGAGACCCTGCGGGCCTTCCTCGACCGCTGGGGCCAGCGCGGCGTGGCCAGGCGATCCGTGGTCACCGTGTTCTCCGACGGCTGGGAACGGGGCGACCCCGGCCTGCTCGGCGAGCAGCTCGCCAGGCTGCGCCGGCTCGCGCACGTCGTATTCTGGGTGAATCCGCACGCGGGGCGGGCAGGTTACGCTCCCGTGCAGTCCGGCATCGTGGCCGCGCTCCCGTACCTCGATCGGCTGCTCGCCGGGCACAGCATGGCCACATTGGAACGACTGCTGGTGGAGATCGCCGATGCGTGACGTACTGGACGAACTGCACCGCCGCTGGGCGGCAGGCGAGACCGTGGGGGTCGGCACGGTGGTGGCGACGTTCTCGTCGGCGCCCCGGAGCCCCGGCGCGGCGATGCTCGTCGCCCCGGACGGCACGGTCACCGGCAGCGTCTCCGGCGGCTGCGTCGAAGGCGCCGTCTACGAACTCGCGCAGCAGGTGGTCGCCGAGCGCGCGCCGGTGCTGCAGCGCTACGGCGTTTCCGACGACGACGCGTTCGCGGTCGGGCTGACCTGCGGCGGGATCATCGACATCTACGTCCAGCACGTCGATCGCGACTCGATGCCGGAGCTGGGCGACGTCGTCGAATCGGTCCACAGTGGACAGCCGGTCGCCGTGGTCACGGTGATCGAACACGAAACCGAAGGCCTGGTCGGCGAGCATCTGATCGTCTGGCCGGACCGGGTCGCCGGTTCGCTCGGTTCGTCCCGGATGGACGACGCCGTCGTCGACGACGCGCGCGGAATGCTCGTCGGCGGCCGCACCGGCACGCTCCACTACGGACCGGACGGGCAGCGCCGCGGCGAGGGCATGACGGTCTTCGTCAACTCCTTCGAGCCGCCCGCGCGCCTGCTGGTCTTCGGCGCGATCGACTTCGCGGCCGCGATGGCGAAAATGGGCGCGTACCTCGGCTACCAGGTGACGGTCTGCGACGCGCGGCCCGTGTTCGCGACGAAGAGCCGCTTCCCGGACGCGCACGAAGTCGTCGTCGACTGGCCGCACCGCTATCTCAGGGCCGAAGCCGACGCGGGCCGCGTCGAGGGCCGGACCGCGATCGCCGTGCTCACCCACGATCCGAAGTTCGACGTGCCGCTGCTGGAGGTCGCGTTGCGGCTCGACGTCGGCTACGTCGGCGCGATGGGCTCGCGCAAGACCCACGACGACCGGTTCGCGCGGCTGCGCGAGGCCGGGGTCACCGAGGCGGAACTCGAACGGCTGTCCTCGCCGATCGGCCTCGATCTCGGCGCGCGGACCCCCGAGGAGACCGCGGTGTCGATCGCGGCGGAGATCATCGCGCTGCGGTGGAGCGGTTCGGGCTCGCGGCTGGCCGGACTCACCGGCCGGATCCACGGCTGACGCCCGGCACCGGGACGGCCTGGCTGGACTTGACCACCTCGAAGGCGGGCAGGGTCTCGAACCGTTTGACACGCTCGTCGAACAGCTTCCTGGCCAGGTACCGGCTCGTCTTGAGATCCGAGGTGAGCAGGACGACGACGTAGTCCCACTGCCCGACGATGCTGTAGCAGTGCTGGACGCGGGGTTCGGCCAGCATGCGTTCGCGGAACGCCTTGTGGCTCTTCTCGTCGTCGTCGGTCAGCGCGACCAGGATGACCGACGACATCCCGGCGCCCAATGCCTCCGGATCGAGCACGGCTACCTGCGCGCGGATCACGCCCGCGGCGCGCAGCCGGGTCAACCGCCGCTGGACCGCGCTCGGGGAGAGACCGACGGCGTCACCCAGATCGTGCAGCGGACGGGCCGCGTCGGCTTGGACGAGGTCGAGCAGCAGGTGGTCGATCTCGTCCAAGGTCACGCAAGAATATTGCACGCGAGTGGGAAAATTTACAATCGGCGTGATCGACTTCCGCTCTAGCTTGGGTGCCATGACCGAAATCGACCTGCAGCTGGACCACGTCGCCGAGGCGGCGAAGGTGATCGATCCCGTCTTCCTGGACTCCCCGCAATATGAGGACGGACAGCTGAACGAACGGCTCGGACGGCGCGTCCTGATGAAGGTCGAGACGCTGAATCCGTTGCGGAGTTTCAAAGGCCGTGGCGCGGACTACTTCGCCGCCGGGCTGGAGCCGGGCACCACGATGGTGTGCGGGACCAGCGGCAACTTCGGGCAGGCCGTCGCGTTCGCCGCCCGGAAGCACGGTCTGCGGGCCGAAGTGTTCGTCCCCGCCACCGTCTCCCCGGTCAAACTGCGGCGGATCAAGGCGCTGGGCGCGCGGGTGCGCCGGGTCGACGGCGAGGCGAAGGACGCCGCGGCCGCGTTCGCCGCCGAAGCCCCGGACCGCGTCTTCGTGGTCGACGGCCGGGAGCCCGCGATCTCCGAGGGGGCGGGCACGATCGGCCTGGAACTGGCGCGGGAGAGCGGGATCGACACGGTCGTGCTCCCGGTCGGCGACGGCGCGCTGATCGCCGGTGTCGCGCTCTGGCTCAAGGCGCACACGCCGGACGTCCGGATCGTCGGCGTCGGGGTCGAGTCGGCGCAGGCGATGGCGAAGAGCTGGCGGGCGGGCGAACCGATCGCCGTCGCCCGGACCGGCACGTTCGCCGCCGGCATCACGATCAGCTCCCCGGAGCCGGAGTCCGTGCGGCGGCTGCGGTCGCTGGTCGACGACTTCGTGCTGGTCGGCGACGACGATCTCCGCGCGGCCATGCGGCTGGGCGCGGAAACCCTCGGCGTGCTCCCGGAGCCCGCGGGCGCCGCCGGGCTGGCCGCGCTGACCGTGCACGACCTCCCGGGGGATCGGGTCGCCACCGTCATCACGGGCGCGAACGCCGAGTTGCCTCGTGAGTGGCAAGGACGGTTCTAACCGTCCTTGCCACTCACGAGCAGTACCGAATGGACACTCGCGCTTTCTCCGCATCTGCGCCCTTTCTCCTTTCCTGGTAACGCATCTGCGGACCAAGGCCTGAGTCACCCCCTGTCGGGGGTTGTCCCCGCCGATCAGAAGTAGCACGCTCGGCTGTGAGTCCGATCACGGTCGCTCCGGGGTCGGTCCGTGACAACCGCTATGACCGGCCGCTCCCGAACGACCCCGGACCAGCGCGGGGTTTCTCTTGCTTTTGGAGGCCTGATGCGCATCACCGTCACCGTCGACGGCACCAGCTACACAGACGACGTCGAACCCCGGACGCTGCTCGTGCACCATCTGCGCGAGCGGGTCGGGAAGGTAGGCACCGTGGTCGGTTGCGACACCAGCAACTGCGGGGCCTGCACCGTCCACCTCGACGGGCACAGCGTGAAATCCTGTTCGGTCCTCGCGGTCCAGGCCGACGGCTGCGAGGTCACCACGATCGAGGGACTGGCCCGCGACGGCGAACTGCATCCGGTGCAGAAGGCCTTCCACGAGAATCACGCCCTCCAGTGCGGGTTCTGCACCCCCGGCATGATCATGCAGTCGATCGACCTGCTCGCCGACAACCCCGATCCCGACGAAAAAGCCGTCCGGGAAGGACTCGAAGGGAACCTGTGCCGCTGCACGGGCTACCAGAACATCGTCCGCGCGGTGCGCGACGCCGCCCATCAGATGCGGCCCGGCGCCGGTCCCGAAGCCGAGCGGCTCGCCTCGGACACCGCCTCCCGTGTCGGCGCGGGTGGTGAGTGATGACCTCCACGATCGAACCGGAGGTCGGGAAGGCCCGCCGCCGCAAGGAGGACGAGCGCCTCATCACCGGCCGGACCCGCTGGACCGACAACCTCACCCTCCCCGGCATGCTGCACCTCGCGGTGCTCCGCAGCCCGTTCGCGCACGCCAAGATCGTCTCGATCGACGTCACCGAGGCGAAGTCCGCCCCGGGTGTCGTCGCCGTGTTCACCGGGAAGGACCTCGACCCGGAAAGCGCCATCGGCATGCCGTGCGCGTGGCCGATCACCCCGGACATGAAATCTCCGCGCAGGCCCATCCTCGCGTCGGACACGGTGAACTTCGCCGGTGAGGGCGTCGCGGTGGTCGTCGCCCGGACGTCGGCCGAAGCGCATGACGCGCTCGAAGCGATCGACGTCGACTACGACGAACTGCCGGTCGTCCTCGGGCTGGAGAACGCGCTCGCCGAGGGCGCGCCGCTGGTGCACGAGGAACTCGGCACCAACCAGAACGCGGTCTGGGTCTTCGATTCCGCCGACGCGGGAACGGGTTCCAGCGTCGAAGACGCGATCTCGACCGCGGAGAAGTCGGGGATCGTGCTCAAGCGCCGGTTCCGCCAGCAACGGCTGGTGCCGGCGTTCATGGAGCCGCGGGCGTGCGTCGTCGACCCGACCGGCAGCCAGCTGGTCATGTGGTCGGCCACCCAGGTCCCGCACATCCTCAAGACGATGACCGCGGCCACGCTCGGCCTGCCCGAGCACAAGGTGCGGGTGATCGCGCCGGACGTCGGCGGCGGCTTCGGCGGCAAGATCGCCGTGCTGCCCGAAGAGATGATGTCGACGCTGATCGCGCAGCGGCTCGGCAAACCGGTCAAGTGGACCGAGTCCCGTTCGGAGACGATGGTCGCCGCGCACCACGGCCGCGACCAGATCCAGGACCTCACCATCACCGCGAACCGCGACGGCACGGTGACCGGCCTCAAGGTCGAACTGCTCGCCGACATGGGCGCGTACCTCGGCCTCGTCGGCCCCGGGGTGCCGATCCTGGGCGCGTTCATGTTCAACGCGATCTACAAGTTCCCGGCGTACCACTTCGCCTGCACCAACGTGTTCACCAACACCACGCTCACCGACGCCTATCGCGGCGCCGGGCGGCCGGAGGCCACGTTCGGGATCGAGCGGATCATGGACGAGCTCGCCGTCGAACTCGGCATGGACCCGATGGAGCTCCGCGAGAAGAACTGGATCAAGCACGAGGAGTTCCCGTTCACCACGGTCGCCGGGCTGACCTACGACTCCGGCAACTACGAAGCCGCGACCCAGAAGGCGAAGGAACTCTTCGACTACGACGGTCTTCGCCGCGAACAAAAGGAGCGGCGCGATTCGGGTGACCCGGTGCAGCTCGGCATCGGCATCTCGACGTTCACCGAGATGTGCGGGCTCGCGCCGTCGCGGGTGCTCGGTTCGCTGGACTACGCGGCGGGCGGCTGGGAGCACGCGGAGATCCGGGTGCTGCCCACCGGCAAGATCGAGGTGATCACCGGTGCCTCCGCGCACGGCCAGGGTCACGAGACGGCGTGGAGCCAGATCGTCGCCGACAAACTCGGTGTCCCGTTCGAGGACATCGAGGTCATCCACGGCGACACCCAGTCCTCGCACAAGGGCATGGACACCTACGGCTCCCGGTCGCTGGTGGTCGGCGGGATCGCGGTGGTCAAGGCGGCGGACAAGGTGCTCGCCAAGGCCAAGCCGATCGCGGCGCATCTGATGGAGTGCTCCGAGGACGACCTCGAATTCGAAGCGGGCAAGTTCTCGGTCAAGGGCACGGATTCCTCGACGTCCATCCAGGACATCGCGTGGGCCGTGTTCTCGGCGCACAACCTGCCGGACGGCGTCGAACCGTCGCTGGATTCGGCGGACACGTTCGATCCGGAGAACTTCTCCTTCCCGCACGGCACGCATCTGTGCGCGGCCGAGGTCGACACCGAGACCGGGCGTGTGCGGTTGCGCTCCTACGTCTGCGTCGACGACGTCGGCGTGGTCGTCAACCCGCTGATCGTCGAAGGCCAGGTGCACGGCGGGCTCGCGCAGGGCATCGCGCAGGCGTTGTTCGAAGAGGCCGTCCACGACGAAGGCGGGACGCTGACCACCGGCACGTTCGCCGACTACCTCCTGCCGTCGGCGGCGGATCTGCCCAGCTTCACCACCGACCGCACCGAGACACCGTCGACCACGAACCCCTTGGGCGCCAAGGGAGTCGGCGAGGCGGGCACGATCGCCTCGACCCCGGCGGTGGTCAACGCCGTCGTCGACGCCGTCCGGCACTTCGGGGTGAACGACATCGAAATGCCGTTGACCCCGATGCGGGTCTGGCACGCCGTCAAGCACGGGTCGTCCGCCGCGGGCGGGCTGGGCTCGGAAGCAGGCGGCGGTCTCGGTTCGATCGACGCCACCGGAGGTGCCCAGTGATCCCGGCCCCGTTCGACTACGTCGCTCCGTCCACAGTGGACGAAGCGATCGCCGCGCTCGCCGAAGCGGGCGAGGACGCCAAGGTGCTGGCGGGCGGGCAAAGCCTGCTGCCGGTGCTGCGGATGCGGCTCGCCACGCCGACCACGCTGGTCGACCTCGGGAAGGTCGGCGAGCTGCGCGGCGTCCGTGAAGACGGCGACGCGCTGGTCATCGGCTCGATGACCACGCACTACGACGTCCAGCGGGACACGCTGATCGCCGAGCACGCCGCGCTGCTCAAGGCCGCCACCGACACGGTCGCCGATCCGCAGATCCGCCATCGCGGCACGTTCGGTGGCGCCATCGCGCACGCCGATCCCGCCGGTGACCTGCTGGCTCCCGTGCTCGCGCTCGGCTGCGAACTCGTCGTCGCCGGGCCGGGCGGGCGGCGGACGGTCGCCGCGGCGGACTTCTTCCAGGACATGTTCACCACCGCGCTCGCCGCGGACGAGCTCCTGGTCGAGGTCCGCGTGCCGAAGCACACCGGCTGGCGGGCCCACTACGAGAAGTTCAACCGCGTCGCGCAGGCGTGGTCGATGGTCGCGGTCGCGGCCTGCGTCCGCACCGAAGCGGGCACCATCGAGGAGGCGCGGGTCGCGCTCACCAACATGGGCTCGACACCGGTGCGGGCGGCCGGGGTCGAGGCGGCGCTGGTCGGCTGCGCGGCCACCGCCGAAGCGATCCGCGGGGCCGCGGAACACGCGGCCGAGGGCACGAATCCGACGGCCGACGGCAACTCCGATGTCGAATACCGGCAGCACCTCGCGCGGGTGCTGACCGGCCGGGCGGTCCTCGCCGCGGCAGGGGCCTAGAGAGAAGGGAGGTCGGCCCGTGCGGCTCGACCACGAATTCACCGTTCCCGCCCCGGTCGACGAGGTCTGGAAGGCCGTCGTCGACCCGGAACGGGTGGCGCCGTGCATGCCGGGCGCCACCATCACCGAGGTCGACGGGGACGCCTTCAAAGGCACGGTGAAGGTCAAGCTCGGGCCGATCTCCCTGCTCTACAAGGGCGCCGGCCATTTCGTCGAGAAGGACGCCGAGGCGAAGAAGGTGGTGATCAAGGCATCCGGCAAGGACGCCAGGGGCGCGGGTACGGCGTCGGCGACGGTGACGCTCACCCTGTCCGAGAGGGACGGCGTCACCCATGGCGCCGTCGCCACGGAACTGGCGGTCACCGGCAAGCCCGCGCAGTTCGGTCGCGGGATGATCTCCGAGGTCGGCGGCAAGATCCTCGACTCGTTCGCGGACTGCCTGTCCGGCAAGCTCGCCACCACGCCCGAACCCGAGGAACGCCCGCCGTTGAAAGCGGTGCAGCCGGTGGCGGAAGGCGAGGCCATCGACTTGATGGAGTACGCGGGCGAGTCCGTGGTCAAACGGGTCGCGCCGGTGCTGGTGGTCCTCGCCGGGGCGCTCCTGATCGTGGCGATCGTGCGGGCTGTGACGCAGCGGACACAGTGACAGAGAAGGAAATAGAGAGTTCCGCCAGCCGTTGAACCCGGTATGAAGGCGGATCACGAAGTCGACGTGGCGGTGATCGGGGCGGGCCAGGCCGGTCTGTCGGCGGCGTATCACCTGCGCCGCGCGGGATTCGCCAACGAGGCGGGTTTCGTCGTGCTCGACCACGGCAAACGGCCCGGTGGCGCGTGGCAGTACCGCTGGCCTTCGCTGGTCGTGGAGAAGGTCCACGGCATCTACGACCTCCCCGGGATGGCCTTCGGCACCCCGGATCCGAAGCTGCCGGCCGCCGACGTCGTCTCCGAGTACTTCGGCCGTTTCGAGCGCACTTACGACCTCCCGGTCCACCGCCCCGTCGACGTCCTGTCGGTGAGCGCCGAGGGCGATCGGCTCGTCGTGGCGAGCGCCGCGGAGACCTGGGCCGCTCGCGCGGTGATCAGCGCGACCGGCACCTGGGACCGGCCGTTCTGGCCGTACTACCCGGGGCAGGAGACCTTCCGCGGCCGCCAGCTGCACACCGCCGACTACACCGGCGTCGGCGACTTCCGCGGCAAACGCGTGGTCGTGGTCGGCGGTGGTGCGTCGGCCGTGCAGCTGCTGCTGGAGATCGCGCCCTTCGCGCGCTCGACGCGCTGGGTGACCCGGCGCCCGCCGGTCTGGCGCGAAGAGCCGTTCAGCGAGGACTGGGGCCGTGAGGCCGTCGCCAAGGTCGACAGGCGGGTCCGGGAAGGCCTGCCGCCGAAAAGCGTCGTCAGCGTGACCGACCTGGCGGTGACACCCGAGGTGCGGGCGGGGCTCGACGCGGGAATCCTCGACCGCCACCCGATGTTCGAGCGGCTCACCCCGGACGGCGTGCGATGGGCGGACGGCACCTCCGAACCCGCCGACATCATCCTGTGGGCCACCGGTTTCCGCGCCGCCATCGACCATCTCGCGCCGCTGCGCCTGCGCGCGTCCGGTGGCGGTATCCGGATGGACGGCACCCGCGTCGTCGCCGAACCGCGACTGCACCTAGTCGGCTACGGCCCGTCCGCCAGCACCGTCGGCGCGAACCGGGCGGGCCGCGCCGCCGTCACCGAGATCCGGCGCCTGCTCCGACGCTGACGTCGTCGAGGATCCCGGCCAGCTCGGCGGGTTTCCTCCGGAAGAACCCGGCGTGACTGCTTTCGAGTTCGCGGACGTCGAACGGGTTGTCCGGGGTGAGCGCGTCGCCCTCCGCGATGTAGAGCTCCTGTGCGGCGAGCGGCATCGAACGGTCCTCGGTCAGTTTGACGAAGGTGTGCGGAATCCGCCCCCAGGAGTCCTTGTCGGCACGGATGTCCCATGCGGTGTCGCCCAGCCAGAACACCTCGTCCGGCTGGCTCGTGACGACGACCGCGAGGAACTCCTCTTCGGTGAGTTCACCGGCGATGGCGTCCCGGAGCGCGATTCGTCGCGCCCGGTCGGCGCCACGCCAGTTGGTGCGGATGAAGCCCTGGCGCGCCGGGTCCCCGACCATGAGCGGCGCCATGGCGCCGAACACGTCCGCCGACGACCATTCGGGCAAGCTCGGGTACTCCCACGGGGCGCGTTCGACCGGGCACTGGCCGGCGACGTAGACGACCCGGTCGATCAGTTCGGGGATCGCGTTGGCGGCGGCGGTGACCGGAAGCCCGCCGAAGCTGTGCGCGACCAGGACGACCGGGCCGTGACGACGGACCCGGTGGACGGCGTCGACGACCTCCCCGGTGAAGTCGTCCGCGGTCGAGCCGATCGCGGCCGACGGTTCGGCCGCGAAGGTTTCGAGGTCCTGTTCGTAGTAGGCCTGGGTGAACCCGGCGCCCCGGCCGGGGAGGTCGAGCGCGAGCGTCCGATGCCCGCGTGCCGCCATCTCCCGCTGGGTGGCCGACCAGGCGTGTGCCGAGCTTCCCGAACCGTGCACGAAGACGAAAGTGGGAATCATGCCTTCGAGTGTGACGGATACGGGCGGGTGGGGAGAGAACCTCGGCCCCAAAGGGAAGAAAAGAATGATCGGCGGGGCGTACGCCGCGGTTCGTTTCGATTATTGGCCCACGAGAAACGAATTTCCGCCCCGTGAATACGGTTCTCCCGTTTGTCAAGGAAATTCCAGTCGGGGAACTTTCGGGCTGTTCTCGTTCCGGCCGGTATCTCGGGCCGCCCCGGGCCACTCCTGTGCTTCGTGGTTCACCAGCAGCGCGTCGGCACGGCGCGCGTCCACGGAATACGTAATGGGGGATGGCTTTGCCAGGGGAAAAGATCATGACGTCCGCCGGGAACGGCACATCGCTTCATCGTGTGCGTTCCAGTACCCGCCTTCCGGATCTGCTCGGGCACTGGGCGAGGACGCGGCCGGAGGCGGTCGCCGTCGTCGACGGTGACCGCGAATTGACCTTTCGAGAACTCGAAGAAGCGAGTGCGGATCTCGCCGCGCATCTTTCCGGCCAGGGGATCGGCACGGACGATCTCGTCGGCCTGCACGTCGAGCCTTCCGCGGATCTGATGGTCGGCGCGTGGGGAATCCTCACGGCCGGCGCCGCCTATCTGCCGTTGTCCCCGGAATATCCGGAAGACCGGCTGCGGTACATGCTCGAAGACAGCGGCGCGGGAGTCGTCGTCACTCAGCCGCATCTCGCCGGGCGGCTCGCCGGACTGGTGCCGGCCGGGACCCGGATCGTGTCCCTGGCCGACGTCGGCGATCCGGCCGGTGAAGTCGCGCGCGGTTCCCGGCCGGACTCGCTCGCCTACGTCATCTACACCTCCGGCAGTACCGGCAAGCCGAAGGGCGTGATGATCGAGCAGCACAGCGTCGTCTCGCAGATGCGCTGGCTGCAAGCCTGCGGTCACCTGGACGCGGGTGTCACGGTGCTGCAGAAGACGCCGATGAGTTTCGACGCCGCGCAATGGGAGATCCTGGCGCCCGCCGCGGGCGCCCGCGTGGTGATGAGCGCGCCGGGGAGTTTCCGCGATCCCGAAGTCCTGATCGACACCGTGATCGAGCACGAAGTCACCACCCTGCAGTGCGTCCCGACGCTGCTGCAAGCGCTGCTCGACACGGAACGCTTCGGGGACTGCGTCTCGTTGCGGAAACTGTTCTCCGGCGGTGAGGCGCTCTCGCGTCAGCTGGCCGGGGAGCTCGCCCGCGCGCTGCCGTCGGCGCGGCTGGTCAACCTGTACGGGCCGACCGAATGCACGATCAACGCGACCGCCCACGTCGTCGACCCGGACACGATCGGCGAGAGCGCCGGGACGGTCTCGATCGGCGTGCCGGTCGACAACACCCAGTGCTTCGTGCTCGACGCCGAACTCGCCCCGGTCGACATCGAGGAGACGGGCGAGCTGTACATCGGCGGTGTCCAGCTGGCCCGCGGTTACCTGAACCGGCCGGAGCAGACGAGCGAGAAGTTCGTGCCGAACCCGTTCGTGCCGACCGAACGGTTGTACCGCACCGGAGACCTCGCCTACTGGAACCCGGACGGCACGCTCCAGTTCGTCGGCCGCGCCGACAACCAGGTCAAACTGCGCGGTTACCGGGTCGAGCTGGACGAGATCGCGGTGGCGATCGAGGAACACACGTGGGTGCGCCGCGCGGCGGCGGTGGTGACCGACGACGCGCGGACCGGCTCGAAGTCGCTCGTCGCGTGCGTGGAGCTGAACCCACGCGAAGCCGCGGTGATGGATCAGGGCAACCACGGCGGGCACCACCAGTCGAAGGCCAGCAAGCTCCAGGTCAAGGCGCAGCTGTCCGACCCGGGTGTGCGCGACGACCTCGACGGCCGCCCGGTCGTCGCGCTGGAGGGCAAGCGGGAAACCGCCCGGCAGCGGCGGGAAGTCTTCGCGCGCAAGACCTATCGTCACTACGAGGGCGGCGCGGTCACCCGCGATGAGCTCGTCGAGCTGCTCACACCGCGTCCGGCCGGCACGTATTCCCGCGAACCCGGCGAGCTCGCGTTCGCCGAACTGGGCGAACTGCTGCGCTGGTTCGGCGGGTTCCGCAGCGAGGAGCGGCTGCTGCCGAAGTACTCCTACGCGTCGCCGGGCGCGTTGTACGCGACGCAGTTGTACCTGGAGACCAGTGGTCTCGACGGCCTCGCCGCCGGGATCTACTACTACCACCCGATCGACCACGCCCTGGTCCTGATCGGCGCGAACACGGGAACCGGGCATTCGGTGCACTTCATCGGCCGCACCGGGGCCATCGAACCGGTCTACAAGAACAACATCCGCGAGGTCCTCGAATTCGAGGCCGGTCACATGGTCGGTGTGTTCGAGGACATCCTGCCCGGTTACGGCCTCACGATCAGTCCTTCGGCGTACGACCCCGCGGTGGCCGTGCGAGCCGGTGCCGCCGCCGACGACCACTATCTCGGCACGTTCTCCTTGCACGCCGACGACGGCGAGCCGCGCCGGGACGACGTCGAACTGTTCGTGCAGGCGCATCCGGAGCAGGTCGAGGGCCTGCCCGCCGGCACCTATCGCTGGCGGAACGGCGATTTCGACCTCGTCTCCGGCAAACTGATCGAGCCGAAACACGTGATCGCGATCAATCAGCGGGTGTACGGCCGCGCGGCCTTCGGCGTCACCGCGGTCAGCCGTGCCGCCGACGAGTGGCTCGAGTACATCGGGCTCGGCACGAAGCTGCATCACTTGCAGCGCAACGGCCTGGGGTTCGGCTTCATGTCCTCGGGCTACAGCTCCAAGAGCGGCAACCCGTTGCCCGCCGCCCGGCGGATCGACGACATCCTCGCCGGGCAGGGGATCGCGCCCGGGTCGTCGTACTTCTTCGTCGGCGGCAAGGTGAGCCCGGAACAGGCGAGCAGCGAGGGAATGCGCGAAGACGCCGTGCACATGAAGGGGCCGGCGGAGATCATCCGCGACGAACTCGCGACCACCCTGCCGGACTACATGATCCCCAACCGGGTGCTGGTGCTGGACGAGTTGCCGTTGACCGCCAACGGAAAGGTCGACGCGAACGCGCTGGCGCGGGCCGACGCCGTCCGCTCCACGGACGGCGCGCCGTACGTCGCGCCGTCGACGGGCCACGAGCGGTGGCTGGCCGGGGTGTGGGGCAAGGCGCTGAAGTACGACGACGTCTCGACGCTGGACGACTTCTTCGCCGCCGGCGGGAACTCGCTGACCGCGGTCTCCCTGGTGAACCGGATCAACCGCGAGTACGGCACCCGGCTGCCGTTGCAGGTCGTCTTCGAGTGCCCGAAGCTGGCCGACCTGGCCGCCCGCATCGGCGAGGACACCGCCCGGCCCTCCTCGCGGCTGGTCCCGTTGGCGACCGGTGGCGGCGATCCGGTGTTCTGCTGGCCCGGACTCGGCGGCTATCCGATGAATTTGCGGCTGCTGGCCACGGAAAGCGGTCTGAGGCGGCCGTTCTACGGAGTGCAGGCCCACGGGATCAACGCGGAGGAGACGCCGTACGGCACCGTCGAGGAGATGGCGAAGGCCGACGTCGCCGAGATCCTGCGTGTCCAGCCGGAGGGCCCGTACACGCTGTGGGGCTATTCGTTCGGCGCGCGGGTCGCGTTCGAAACGGCGTGGCAGCTGGAGCGGCAGGGGCGGCGGGTGGCCGACCTGCTGCTGATCTGCCCGGGAAACCCCGAGGTCGAGGGCGGCGGGGAGCGGGTGGCGAGCTACACGAACCCGGCGTACCTGACGATCCTGCTGTCGGTCTTCCTCGGGTCGATCTCCGGGCCGGAAACCGTGGCCTGCCACGAGACCGTTCGCGACGAGGACGGATTCGTGGCCTTCGTGGCGGAGCTGCTGCCCGCCCTCGGCGAACAACTCGTCCGGCGCATCGTCCGGATCGTCGAGGAGACCTACGAGTTCGACTACACCTTCCGTGAACTCGCCCGGCGGCGGATCGCGGCGCGGGTCACCCTGTTCAAGGCCGCGGGCGACGACTACTCGTTCGTCGAGAACAGCTCCGGGTACTCGGCAACGCCGCCGGAGGTGGTCACGCTCGAAGGCGATCACTACAGCGTCCTCAAGGAGAACGGGGTCGCCGAACTGGTGTCGGCGATCCGCGCCCGGCTCGAATCCTTCTGAGCTAAGGAGATCCAGTTGTGCCCGACTCCCTCGGTCCCCGCCTCAAGGTCGGCGTCGTCGTCCCGTCCACCAACACCTCGGCCCAGCCGGAGCTGGACGCGCTGCGCCCCGACGGCGTCACCAACCACACCGGCCGGATGGTCATCGACGACGATCCGATGGTCGACGAGCCCGGTTTCGACCACGTCATGCACAGCATCCGGCTGTCGACACATCCGGCCATCCGCAGTGTCACCGGCTGCGGGCCAGACTGCGTGATCGTCGGCGTGTCACCGGAAAGCTATTGGGAGGGAACGGATTCCCACGGCCGCGTGCTCGACTCGATGCGCGCGGCCGCGGGCGGCCTGCCGGTGACGATGAGCCCGGACGCGATCAACGCCGCGCTCGCGGCGCACGACGCCCGCCGGATCGCGGTCATCACGCCGTATCTGCCGGTCGGCGACGATTCGGTGAGCAGGTTCTTCGCCGACAGCGGATACGACCTGCTGAACCTCCATGGCCTCGGCATGGCGAGCCCGGCCAGGATCTCCCACGTCTCCGAGGCCGAACTCAGGGACGCGGTCAAGGAGATCGACAGCGCCGACGTCGAGGCCATCGTCCAGGTCGGCACCAACGTCGCCATGGCGCGGGTCGCGGCGGCCGCCGAGTTCTGGCTCGGCAAACCGGTGATCTCGAACAACGTCGTCCTGTACTGGCACGCCCTGCGCCGGAACGGTGTCACCGACCGGGTGCGCGGCTTCGGCTCCCTGCTGGCCGAGCATTGACCGCCGGTATTTGACTGATCGTTACAGAACGTGCGATGCTGGGTGTCATGCCCCGTCCGAAGGGATTCGACCCCACCGAGGTGCTCGACGCCGCGGTCGGCACCTTCTGGCAAAAGGGATACGCGGCGACGTCGGCCCAGGACCTGGTCGACCGCACCGGCCTGGGGCGGGGAAGTCTCTACAACACGTTTTCGAGCAAGCAGCAGCTGTTCAAGGAGTCGCTGCGCCGCTACGAGGAAACGTCCGCCACCCGGGTGGAGGAGATGCTGGTCGCCCCGGGAACCATCCGGGAGCGGATCCGGCGTGTGCTGATGGACGTGGTCCACGACGAGATGGACACCTCGGGCACGCATCGCGGGTGCCTGGCCGTCAACGCCGCCCTGGAACTCGGCGGCGTCGACGACGAGGTCACCGCCCGCGTCCGGCACAACTTCGAACGGGTGGAGAACGCTTTCCACGCCGAGTTCGCCGCCGCCCGGCAGGCGGGCGAGATCGGCTCCGGCCGGGATCCGCGGGCGCTGGCCCGGTTCACCCTCGCCGCGATGTACGGCCTGCGGGTGCTGGGCAAGACAGCGGACCGCCAGGCGCTCACCCAAGTCGTCGAAACCACCATCGAGGCGTTCTGATGTTCCAGGTTTCGTAACAGCCCCCCGCGTTCGAGCGCGACTTTCTTCGCGCTCGTTCTTTAACGACCATTCCACTACCGAGACGAGGAGTGAAGGCGAGTCATGACGGAAACCGTCGCGGTGCTGGGCACCGGGATCATCGGCGCCCCGGTCGCCCGCAACCTGAGCAAGGCCGGGTTCGCGGTCCGGGCCTGGAACCGCACCGCGGCCAAGGCGGAAGCCCTCGCCGGGGACGGTGTCCAGGTCGCGGCGAGCACAGCGGAAGCCGTCGAGGGCGCGCCGGTCGTGATCACTGTCCTGACGGACGGCCCGTCGGTGCTGGAGGCGATCCGCGCGGCCGCTCCCTCCGCCGGGACGATCTGGGTGCAGCTCAGCACCGTCGGCGACGCCGTCGACGAGCTGATCGCGTACGCCGACGAGCAGGGCCTCGTCTTCGTCGACGCGCCGGTGCAGGGCACCCGCCAGCCCGCGGAGCAGGGCCAGCTGATCGTGCTGGCGGCGGGCGCGGCCGGCGCGCGCGAGACCGTCCAGCCGTTGTTCGACGCGATCGGCAAGCGCACGCTGTGGGTCGGCGAGGACGGCCGCTCCGGCGCGGCGAGCAGGCTCAAACTGGTGCTGAACACGTGGGTGATCGCGCTGACCCACGGCGTCGGCGAGGCGCTGGCGCTGGCCGAGGGACTCGGTGTCGACCCGAAGCACTTCGTCGACGTCGTCACCGGCGGCCCGATGGACAACGGCTACTTCCAGGCGAAATCCGCCGCGATCCTCAAGAACGACTACACCACCGCCTTCTCGGTCGACAACGCGGAGAAGGACGCCCGGTTGGTGCTGGAAGCCGCGGCTCGCGCGGGTGTCCGGATGGACGCCGTCGAGGCCGGGCGCGCCCGCTTCGCCCGCGCTTCCGAAGCCGGGCACGGCGACGAGGACATGGCGGCCGGTTACTTCGCCAGCTTTGACAAATAGGGCGGGGGTGGGCGCGGCCGCGTCCGGTTAGCTGGACGCGGCCGCGCTCTAGCCCTTCACATACCGCACCTGTCCCGACTTGCCCCGCTCGAAGCCCTCCCGCCCGGAGGGGCACTGTCGTAGGTGGGGGTGGTCGTGGACTCGACATGATCACCTAGTGAGAATGCCAGTAACTGAAAAGTAGTTGCGAGAACCACGCTCGATATGGTCACCGTTGCCATAAACTGGCGTAAGGACATATAGATACCCATCAAGGATCTTCCTTGCCTATGTCGGTTTTGTGAGCGTTGTGCTGACCTGGTCAGCACACCATTCCCCGCCCGGGTGGAGACAACCTGGGGAAACCGGGGATGAGGGAGGGGAGCGGATGCCGCGACGTCCTGGAGGTGGAGCGTCTCCCCCTGGCTCGGTCGAAGCCGGAATTCGTGATCTTGCTTTGAACACTGGGCCGGACATCGGCAAACTCGTTCGCGGTGACACAGAGGGGATCGCTACCCTGATGTCCTTGGCTCGGCCGCCGCATGATTTCGCCGACTCCGCGAAAGCGGCTGCTCTGCTGTGCTTGCTGCAAAGTCTATTGCCAGAAATCGGAAACCCGAGGTGGAGAGCTGCGGCGAAGGCCGCTCTCAGGATGCCTCCCGATCAGTACACATTAGCCGATCATGGTTCGTTGGCCGGCAGAATGAGGGCAGCTTCTGAACGCGGCGAAGGTGATGGCAGCAGCGGATCGACCCGTTCTGGGGAGGACTACAGAGGTTACTGGATCTCCGCGGCCAGTCAAATAGCAGAGATCTTGGTTGAGAGGATCCGTAGTCTTAACAGGGAACCCGACACCTGGCGTTGCTACTTGTCCAATAGTGATGACTGTTCGAAAAAAGTCGACAGGAGCGCATCGGAGGAAGTCGATGTGCTCTTTACTTTGCGCGGCGACAGGGGGTATGAGGCTACGTACTATCGGTGGTTTTCCAGTGAGTCGGAAGTCTCACACTTTGACGCTTTGGGTTGGTATTTCAATGACCCTGATGCCGAGGTGGAGATTCAGCCGATTGCGAACTGCAGGACACTCGAGGAGTGTTACCCTGCCCCGACTGGTGGACGGCGCAGGCGGTTATACTTTGCTCACACGGTCAGACCGGGCGATACCTACTTCTTTGCCTATTTGGTTCGGTACCACTCGGCAAGGCGTTGTCGCCCGGCCGTCCAACAGGACGTGTTGAGGCCGACGTCTAAGATCACCTTCCGTATCCAATTCGATCCAGCCTTGACGCCTTCGATGTGTTGGTCATTCGGGGGAAGACCTGACGCCGACTCCTGGCGGCTTCCTGCTGAGGGGTCGTCACGACTCTTGCCAGTTACAAGCGTTGGATACGTGGAGCACGTCGCTGCCGGTTGCGACGTGGGGTGCAAGTACGGCGTTCGCTGGTTGTGGCCGGAACTTGATGGCGAGGTCGTTGAACCCGTAGTTCAAGCCTTCACATAACGCACCTGCCCCGACTTGCCCTGCTCGAAGCCCTCCCGGCCGGAAAGGTGTTCCGGGACGCCGACCTCCCACCAGGCCCCGGCTTCGGTCCACGAGGCGGGCTGGGTCCGCACCACGACCACCGCCGGCCGTTTCCCGGACACCGCCGTTTCGCGTGCCTTTGCGTAAGCCGCCCGCACATCGTCCAAAGAGGACGCCGTGAACACCGCGCACCCCAGCGACTCCGCGTGTTTCGCGAAGTCGACCCGAGGTGGCGAGGCGTGCGCGCTCCGGCAGTCGGCGAGGAAGTTGTTGAACGGCTTGCCGCCTTGACCTTCCTGAAGACGCGCGATGACCGCGTAGCCGTCGTTGTCGCAGACCACCGCGACGAACGGATGCCCGGCGAAGGCGGCGGAGAACAGTTCCGAGTTCAACATCAGGTACGAGCCGTCACCGAGCATGGTGGTGACCAGGCCGCCGGTGTGCGCCATCGCCGCGCCCCACGCGCCCGCGAGTTCGTAGCCCATGCACGAGAACCCGTACTCGACGTCCATGCTGACCGAACCCGATCCGCGCCAGCCGCCGATCAGTTCCCCCGGCATCCCGCCGGACGCTGTCATCACGTAGTCGTGTGGCTCGGAGAGGTCGTTGACCACGCCGACGACCTGGGCGTAGGTCGGCACCTCGCCGGAAACCGCGCGCAGGGTGTCGATGTGCGCGTCCCACCGGCCACGTTCCGCCGCCGCACGCTCTGTCCACAAGGGATCGACCCGCCAGCTCTCCAACTGGGCGGCCAGATCCGTGAGCCCCGCGTCGGCGTCACCCACGACGGCCAGCGCGCCGTGCTTCACCGCGTCGAACCGGGCGGCGTTGAGGGTGACCAGCCGGACGCCGGGCGAGAACACCGTCCAGGACGCCGTGGTGAAGTCCTGCAGGCGAGTGCCGACGGCCAGCACGACGTCCGCCTCGGCGGCCAGGACGTTCGCGGACGCCGAACCGGTGACGCCCAGCGGACCGGCGTGCAGCGGATGCCCGTGGGGGACCAGCGTGCGTCCCGCCGTCGTTTCCGTGACCGGGATCCCGTGCCGCTCGGCGAAGGCCAGCGCACGCTCGCCCGCGCCTGAGTACCGGACACCGCCGCCCAGCACCAGCAACGGCTTCCGCGCCGACCGGAGTGCGCCCGCCGCTTCGGTGAGCGCCCGGCGATCGGGCCGCGGGCGCGGTGGGCGATGGGTCACCGGTTCGAAGAGCGAGTCCGGGAAGTCGTAGGTCTCCACCTGGACGTCCTGCGGCAATGCCAGTGTCACCGGGCCCGCGTCCGCCGGATCGGTCAGCACCCTGGCGACCTGCGGCAGCGTCGAAAGCAGCTGCTCGGGCCGCGTGATCCGGTCGAAGTACCGGCTCACCGCGCGGAAGGCGTCGTTGACCGTGGCCGTGGGATCGCCGAAGTGCTCCACCTGCTGCAACACCGGATCCGGGGCACGGCTGATGAAGGTGTCCCCGGGGAGCAGCAGCACCGGCAGCCGGTTCGCGTGCGCGACCCCGGCCGCGGTGACCATGTTCAGCGCGCCGGGCCCGATCGACGACGTCACCACCCCGACCTGCCGCCGATGCGTCGCCTTCGCATAGCCGACCGCGGCGAGCGCCATGCCCTGCTCGGTCTGCCCGCGCCACAGGGGCAGCTCGTCGCGCTGCTCCTCCAGCGCCGTTCCGAGACCGAGGACGTTGCCGTGCCCGAAGATCGCGAACACCCCGGGGAACAACGGGACTTCCCGCCCGTCCAGGGTCTCCGAGCGTTGCGCGAGCAGCCAGCGCACCAGGGCCTGTGCCGTGGTCAGCTTCATGACACCCGTCCTTCGTGGCTCGTGACCGGGCAGCGCGGATCGAGTTCCTGGTCGTTCCAGGTCTCGCGGACCCAGCCGTGCGCTGGGTCGTCGCAGAAGGCCATCGACCGCTCGTCGGCCGGCCCAGCCAGGACGTTCAGGTAGTACATCGGGTAGCCCGGCGCGGCGACGCAGGGTCCGTGATAGCCGCGTGGGATCAGGAAGACGTCCCCGTCCCGGACCGCGACGTCCTCGTCCAGTTCGCCGTCCGAGGTGTACGTGCGATGGAGGCCGAACCCTTCGCGCGAAGTCGTCACGCCGTCGCGGCCGGCGACGCGGAAGTAGTAGATCTCCTCGTTGACGACCTCGCATTCGGACGCCTCGTCGTGCTTGTGCGGCGGGTACGAGGACCAGTTGCCACCGGGGGTGATGAGCTCGCACGCGTTCAGTTTGTCCGCGTGGTCCCAGACACCGGGGACGCCGAAGTTGGTGACCTGCCGCGTGGCCTGCCCCGCCCCGCGCACCTCCACCGGCACGTTCTCGGCCGGTCCGTAGCGCGGTTCGAGACGGCGTGCGCAGCGCGCCATCGGCAGCGCGACCTCGATCCCCTCGACTGTCGACAACTCGACTTCGGCGTCACGCGGGACGTAGGCGAAGTCCGTGACCCGGGTGAACACCGAATCGCGGCCGGCGAGTGCGAAGACCTGCCCGTCGACCCGGACGGTGCACGCCCCGGCCAGCGGCAACACGAACGCTTCGTATTCGCCGGTGCGCACGATCCTGGACTCGCCGGCGGCCAGTGAGAGCACCCTCAGGCCGCTGTAGGTCCAGCCCGCCGAATCCGGGGTGAGCCGGACCGGGTCCCGCCCGTCCGAAAGCGTCCCGAGTGGACGGTGCAGCTTGCTCACAGCAACTCCTCGATCTCGTCGGCGGTGGGCATGGCGTCGGCACAGGCGAGCCGGGAAGCGACGAGCGCGCCCGCCGCGTTGGCGTAGGTGGCGATGCGCACCGGATCCCAGCCGGAGAGCAGGCCGTGGATCAGCGCGCCACCGAAACCGTCCCCGGCGCCGAGCCCGCAGACGACCTCGACCCGCTGGGGAGGCACGGTCCAGCGGCCCTCGGCGGTGGCCACGAGTACTCCCTCCGCGCCCTTCTTGATCATCGCTAGCTCGACACCCCTGGCCAGCATCCGCGACGCGGCCTCGTCGGGATCCGCCGTGCCGACGGCGACCTCCGCCTCGGCGCGGTTGCCGACCGCGACCGTGACGTGGTCGAGCATCCAGCCGATCTCTTCCCGCGCTGTCTCGGTATCGGGCCAGAACATCGGCCGGAAGTCGAGGTCCAGCACGGTGTGCGCGCGGCGTCCGCGCCGTCGGAGCATCTCGCGCTGGGTGCCGCGTGCCGGTTCGACGGAGACGCCGGTCCCGGTGACCCACAGCAGCGGCACCGTTTCCACGACGTCCCAGGGCACATCGGCCTCGTCGAGGGTCAGGTCCGGAGCGATGGGGGACCGGTAGAACAGCAGCGGCGGATCCGCGGGCGGGTCCAGCGCGCAGAACACCACCGGTGTCTGCAAGTCGGCCGACGTCCCGACGTGATCGGGAGAGACGCCGAACTCGCGCAGTGCCTGCCGCACGTAGTCCCCGAAGCCGTCCGGGCCGACCTTCGTCAGCACCGACGTCGAGCGGCCGAGCCGCGCGGCGGCGACCGCGACGTTGGTCGCGGTGCCGCCGAGAGACTTGGCGAAGGTGCTGACCCCGGCCAGCGGCACGCCGCTCTGCTCGGGGTAGAGGTCCACCCCGACCCGGCCGACGGTCAGTGCTTCGAGAACGGTCATGAAGAGGACTCCGCGGCTCGCAATTCGTGTTCGAGGGCTTCCAGTTCCGCGCCGCCCGCCATCTGCCGGGTCAGCTCGGCCAGGTCGATCCCGGACTTTTCGTAGGCGCCAAGCGGCGCGCCCCGTTTGAGGAGCAGGAAGCGATCGGCCACGGGGTACGCGTGATGCGGGTTGTGCGTGATCAGCACGACGCCGAGCCCGCGGTCACGAGCCTGCGCGACGTACTTGAGCACGACCCCGGCCTGCTTCACACCCAGCGCGGCCGTCGGCTCGTCGAGGATCAGCACTTTCGCCCCGAAGTGCACCGCCCGCGCGATGGCGACGCACTG
This sequence comes from Amycolatopsis thailandensis, assembly GCF_042723255.1. NCBI lineage: Bacteria > Bacillati > Actinomycetota > Actinomycetes > Pseudonocardiales > Pseudonocardiaceae > Amycolatopsis > Amycolatopsis thailandensis. The sequence goes on along the minus strand of NZ_JBHXJK010000032.1, from coordinate 53,608 downwards.
CCGTTCGCCACCGGACAGCGTGCCGACCGGCTGTTCGACGTCCCGCAGGTCGATGCCCATGTCGGACAACGCCTTCTTGGTCGTCTCGCGGCCCTTCTTCCGGTCCAGCGCGCGGAACGGGCCGAAGCCGACCGTCGGTTCGGAGCCGAGGAAGAAGTTCCGCCACACGCTCATCAGCGGCACCACCGCCAGGTCCTGGTACACCGTCGCGATGCCGCGATCGAGCGCCTCGCGGGGTGACGCGAACTTGACCGGTTCGCCTTCGACGAGGAACTCGCCCCGATCGTGCTGGTGGACCCCGGCCAGGATCTTGATCAGGGTGGACTTGCCGGCGCCGTTGTCGCCGAGTACGCAGGTCACCTCGCCCGCGTTGACCACGGTGGACACGTCGCGCAGCGCGATCACGCTGCCGTAGGTCTTGCCGACATCCTTGACCTCGAGAAGACTCATCGCCGGACCCTTTCCGCGCGCCGCCGGAAGGCGTTGTTGACCAGGACCGCGGACAGCAGCATCACGCCGAGGAACAGCATGAACCAGTCGCTGTCCCAGCGGGCGAACACGATGCCCTGCCGTGCCATGCCGAAGATCAGCGCGCCGATCGCGGCGCCGATCGCCGAACCGAACCCGCCGGTCAGCAGACAGCCGCCGATCACGGCCGCGATGATGTACTGGAACTCCAGCCCGATGCCCTGGTTCGCCTGGACGCTCGCGAACCGCAGGATGTTGATCGAGCCGACCAGCCACGCGGCGAGCGCGGTGGTCATGAACAGCATGATCTTGGTGCGCACCACCGGCACCCCGACCGCGCGCGAACTCTGCGCGGAGCCACCGACGGCGAAGATCCAGTTGCCGAGCCTGGTCCGGACCAGCAGCCAGGCCGCCAGCGCGGCGAACCCTATCCACCAGACGATGGAGATCTGGAATGCCGTCCCGCCGATGTCCACTGTGGACGCGAAGACGAAACCGGCGGACTCGTAGCCGTCGGTCGAGCGCATCCCGGAGACCTGGACGGTGCCGGTGACCAGCCGGGTGACGCCGAGGTTGAGCCCTTGCAGCGCCAGGAACGTGCCCAGGGTGACGATGAAGCTGGGCAGTCCGGTGCGCATCACCAGCCAGCCGTTGAACGCGCCGACCGCGAGGGAGAAGACCAGCGAAGCGAACAGCGCGAGCCAGACGTTCCAGCCCGCCTGCGTCGCCAAGGTCGCGGTGACCAGCGCGGTGGACGCCGTCATCACGCCCGCCGACAGATCGAACTCGCCGCCGATCATCAGCAGCGACACGGCGACCGCCATGATGCCGAGTGTCGAGGCGTCGTCCAGCCAGGTCGCCACGCCGCTGCCGCTGAAGAACTGGTCGGTGACGACGGTGAAGAACAGGAAGACGACGACGGCGCCGAGCAGCGCGCCGATCTCGGGCCGGACGACCAGCCTGTCCAGCAGCCGCGGCTTGGCGACGCGTTCGTCGAGGGTGGTGGTTGTCATCGCGTGCCCCTTTGCACGTACTGGCCGACGGTGTCCACAGTGGATTTGTCGACCAGGTCGGGCCCGGTGAGCACCGGTTTCCCGCCGCCGACGACGTTCGCGTTGTCCCGGTAGAGCTTGAGGAACTGCACGGGGAGGTAGCCCTGCTCGTACTGCTGCTGATCGACCGCGAAGACGACGTCGCCCGCCTTGATCGCGCCGACCACGTCGGTGTTGAGGTCGAACGTGCCGACCTGCGCTTGCGAGCCGACCGCCTTGATCGCGCTCACCGCCCGCGCGGCGACCTGCGAGTTCAGCGTCAGGACGGCGTCGAGGGAGGAGTCGGTCTGCACCGCGCCCCTGATCCGGGATTCGGCGTCGGTCGGGTTGCCGATGTCGACCTGCAGGGTCTGCACGTCGCCCGCGAAACCGGCCTTGGCGCCGTCACAGCGCTGGGCCTGCCCGACGTTGCCCGCTTCGTGGACCACGCAGAGCAGCTTCTTCTTACCCAGTTCCCGGAACTTCTTCCCGGCCTCCTCGCCGGCTATGGTCTCGTTCTGCCCGACGTGGGTGAGCGCGCCGTAGCCCGCGCTCTTGTCCTCACCGGAGTTGATGGTGATGACCGGGATCCCGGCGCGGACCGCGTTCTCGATCGAGGTCTTGAGCGCCTCCGGGTTCGCCATCGACACCACCAGCCCGCCGACCTGCTGGGCGACCGCGTTGTCGATCAGCTTGGCCTGGTTGCCGGGGTCTCCGTCGGAGTTGTACTCGACCTGGACGCCGAGCTGCCTGCCCGCCTCCTCGGCGCCGTTCTTGACCACGTTCCAGAACGCGTCACCCGCCGTGCCGTGCGAGATGACCGCGACCCGCAGCGGCCCGCTGGGCTGGGTGGTCGCCGGGCCCGCGCCCGCGGCGGGTTTCTCCTCGGCCTTCGGCCCGGTGCACGCGGACAGGACAAGCAGCCCCGCCACAAGCACGAAGACCGCTTTCAAGCGATGGGACATCGTCGTCTCTCCTCGCTTTTCCGTTACCTGGCAGCCGGAAGCCGGCTGACGATTCCGCCGAGATGCGCCAGGCTCCTGGCCACGTCCCGCTTGGGCAGATCTTCCGGGCTCCGCTCGCTCAGCGCGGTGTCCTGTTCCAGTACGTACCACCCGTCATAGCCCGCCTCGTCGACGAACCTGACCATCGCTTCGATGTCGACGTCCCCGTCGCCGAGCGGGACATACAGACCTTCGCCCACGGCTTCGGCGTAGGGAAGCCTCCCGGCACGGACGTCTTCGGCGAGTTCGCCGCGCACGTCCTTGAGGTGCAGGTGGCCGACCCGTTCGGGATACCGCTTGGCCAGCTCGACCGGGTCGGTCCCGCCGATCAGGAGATGCCCGGTGTCCAGGCACAGCGGGAGATCGGAATCGGCGAGGAAACGCTCGACCTCTTCCTCGGTCTCCGCGTGCGTCCCGACGTGGGGGTGCAGCACCGTGCGGAGTCCGTGGCGCGCGGCGATCTCCCCGATCCGGCCGGAGGTCTCGATCAGTGTCGCCCATTCGGCGTCACTCAGCCTGGGGCGGTCGTCGTAGCCGTCGAGACCGGTCGCGGCGGCGAGCACGACCATGCCGCCACCGCAGGCGGCGAACAAGGCGGCGGACTCCTCGGCCTCCGCCAGCGCGGCCCCGGGGTTTTCGTGCAGTACGACGGCGAGGAAACCGCCGACCAGGTCGAGTTCGTGGCCGCCCAGCAGCTCACGCAGCTCCGCCGGGGCTCGCGGCAGATACCCGGGCGGGCCGAGTTCGGTCGCGCGGATCCCCAGCTCCGCCATCTCGCCCAGTACGGTCCCCGCGTCGAGTACGCGGCCCCAGCCGGGGACTTCGCAGACACCCCAGGAGATCGGGGCGGCGGCGATTCGGATCCGGGACGTCGTCACTGTCATCGGCGGCCTCCTGCGGCGAGTGCGGGGATCGGGTTGGAGCGCTCTATTGATTAGAGCGCTCTAATCATGTAGCGTCCGTCACAGCAAAGTCAAGGGCAGGGGGAGGATGAAATGGCACGACCGACGATGGAGGACGTCGCCGCGAAAGCGGGGGTGTCCCGTGCGCTCGTGTCCCTGGTGATGCGCAACGCGCCGAACGTCTCCGACGAACGGCGGACGCGGGTGCTGTGCGCGGCGCACGAACTGGGCTACGAGCCGCACGCGATGGCCAGGTCGTTGGCCAGCCGGACGTCGACCGTGCTCGGGGTGATGGTCTCCGATCTCCGCAACGCGTTCTTCGCCGACGTCGTCGAAGGGCTCGACGCGGCGGCGGAAGCGGCCGGATTCCACCTGATCCTCAACACCGGTGGCCGCAGCCCCGCGCGCGAGCGTGCCGCGCTGAAGAGTCTGCTGTCGTTCCGGCCCGCGGGGGTGATCCTGTTGTCTCCCGTGGTTCCCGCGTCGGCGATCGAGGAGGCGGCCGCGCAGGGGCCCGTCGTCCTGGTGTCGCGCACCTCGCGTGTGCCGGGGGTGGACACGGTGAACGACGACGGCGAAGCGGGGGCCGCGCTCGCCGTCGATCACCTGGTCTCCTTGGGGCACCGGAGGATCGCCCATCTGGACGGTGGGGTCGCCGCCGGTGCGGCGGCCCGGCGCCGGGGGTATCAGCAGGCCATGCGGCGGCATCGGCTGCACCCGCACATCGTGCGCAGCGAGCACACCGACACGGCGGGCGAGAAGGCCGTGCACGAACTGCTCGGCGAGCCTCCCCTCGGGGGATTGCCGACAGCGTTGCTGGCGGGCAACGACTTCAACGCCGTCGGCGCGATCTCCGCGTTGGAAGAGGCAGGCCTGCGGGTCCCCGAAGACGTCTCCGTCGTCGGCTACGACAACACCTCGCTGGCCGCGCTGAAGCACCTCTCACTGACCACTGTGGACCAACCGCGCACCGAAATGGGCAGGCTGGCCGTCGAAGCGCTGCTCGAACGGGTCCGGGGTGAACGCGCCGAACCGGTCCGGCATCTGCTGCACCCGTCGCTGGTGGTCCGTTCGACCACCGCCGCTCTGGAAAGGTAACGACATGAGGTTGGGACTCGCCGGCACCGGCCGGATCGGCACTTCGCACGCCGAAACCTTGAAGAGCTTCGACGAGGTTTCGTCCGTGGTCGTCGCCGACGTCGACGCCGGGCGCGCGGGGGCGGCCGCGGCCAAGATCGGCGTCGAAGCGGCCGCAGACATCCCCGCGCTCTTCGCGTCCTCTTTGGACGGTCTGGTGATCACGGCGGCGACGGACGCGCATCCGGAGCTGATCCTCAAGGCCGTCGACGCGGGGATCCCGGTGTTCTGCGAGAAGCCGGTCGCCGCCGACATCCCGGGCACCCTCGCGGTGATCGACAAGATCTCCGGCTCGGACGTCCCGGTGCAGATCGGTTTCCAGCGCAGGTTCGACGCGGGCTACGCGGCCGCCCAGGCGGCGGTGGCCTCGGGCGAACTCGGCTGGCTGCACACCTTGCGCGCGACCACGCTGGACCCGGCGCCGCCGCCCGCGGAGTACGTCGCGCATTCCGGTGGCCTGTTCCGCGACTGCGGAGTGCACGACTTCGACGTCGTCCGGTTCGTCAGCGGCCGTGAGGTGGTCGAGGTCTACGCGATCGGGGCGAACAAGGGCGAGCAGTTCTTCGTCGACGCCGGTGACGTCGACACCGCGGCCGCGACCCTGACGCTCGACGACGGGACGCTGGCGGTGGTTTCGCTGACGCGCTACAACGGCGCCGGTTACGACGTCCGGCTGGAAGTGCTCGGCTCGGCGGGGAACGTCGTGGTGGGCTTGGACGATCGTGCGCCGCTGACCTCGGTGGAACCGGGCGTTCAGCCGTTGCCCGGCCCGGCCTACCCCGGATTCATGGAGCGCTTCCGGCCCGCGTACCTCAGTGAGCTGAAGGCCTTCCTCGACGTCGCCGCCGGTCGCGTGCCGAGCCCGTGCGGAGCGGCGGACGCACTGGAGGCGTTCTACATCGCCGAGGCCTGCGAGGTCTCCCGGCGCGAACGCCGCCCGGTCCGCGTGGACGAGGTCCGAGCCTGAGTCACGCTTACGACCACCGCACCGACCCGGCCGTTTCGCGTGACTGAATGGACGACACGCGTGCTCAGACGGACGGCACGTGTGACTGGCCAGACGGCACGCGTGACTGGCCGGACGACACGCGTGACTGGCCGGACGACAGCGCGGCCGGGGCTAGTCGTGTGTCGTCCGTCGGAACACACGTGTCGTCCATCCCGTCACGAGTGTCGTCCGTCTGATCACGAGTGTCGTCCCTCCAGCCACGCGAGTTCGCTGTCTGATCACGTGAGTTCCGGCTTCAAGCACGCGAGTTCCGGCTCCGATCACGTGAGTCACGGCTCCGATCACGTGAGTCACGTGTCGGATCACGCGAGTTCCGGCTTCAAGCACGCGAGTCACGTCTTCGGGTGTCCGGGCACCCCGAAGGCAGGTTGCTGCCAAACACCCACCGCCACCGCGAGACCCTCGCTAACGTGATCGCCGACCATGACGGGCGGGCGGTTCGCGCCGCCGGAACGCGCGAGGAGCCCGGATGCAGCCGAACACACCGCAGCCAGAGTTCGCTCCGTACGGCCGCCCGCTCAAACCGAGGGTGAACGCCACGGCGGCGGTGGTCGCGGGCAGCCTGGCGCTGCTCACCGTCGGGATGGTCGTCTGGTTCACGCTCTACAACGTCGTCTACGCCACCGAGTCGGCCGATCACGTGTCCGGCCCGGTGGTGCAGAACCTGATCGGTGGTGTCGTCGGAGCCGGGGCGCTGGCGGTCGCGGCGGGATTCACGTTCGCCCGCCGGATCGCCGGCGCGTGGACCCTGTCCGCGCTTTGCGCGCTCTACGTACTGGCGATCTTCGTGGCGGCGCCGCTGCTGTGGGGCACGCCCTTCAGCGTCCACCTCGGGTGGATCTTCGGCTTCGACAAGAGCAACGGCGTTGCCGTGGCGCTGACGGTCATCTTCGCGATCCTGACCGCGATCATGGCGGCGATCGCCGGCAGCGTGAGGTCGTCCGGCGAGAAGGCGCGCGGCTAGAGCTCGTCCAGGATCAGTTTCGCGCGTTCCTCGACGAGCCGGTAGCCGGACCGTGCGGCGAGTTCCAGCGCCAGTTCGCCGTGTGTCCGGGCTTCGGCGTGCTTTCCCAGTCGCAGCAGGGTTTCCGCGAGCCCGGTCCGCGCGGCGGCCTCGCACCAGAAGAAGCTGGTCGTCCGGGCGATCGACAACGCGAGCCGGTGATGTTCGGCGGCCTCCTCGGGCAGATCGAGCCGCAGGCAGACCTCGCCGAGCCCGACGAGCGTCCAGGCTTCGGTGCCCCGGTCGCCGATCTTGCGGGTGAGTTCGACGGCTTCGAGCGCGTCGGTGCGGTTCTGCTCGCTCGGATCGCGCCCGCTTTCGAGCACGGCCCGGCCGGACAGCGCCGTCGCCTCGCCGTAGGTGTAGCCGAGTTCGCGGTTGGCGGCGAGCGCGCGGGTGTAGAAGTCGTAGGCGTCGTCGGGAAGACCGAGGTCGCGGTGCACGTTGCCGAGGTCGACCAGCAACACCGCGACGCTGAACCGGGCACCGTCCCGTTCGGCGACCGCCAGCGCGCGGGTGAAGTTGGCGCGTGCCTCGTCGAGCTGACCGGTCTGCCAGTACGGGAACCCGAGGTTCGCCAACGCCATCGAGATCCCCGGCAGGTTCAGTTCTTCGCACAGCCGCAGGGATTCCAGCCCGCAGCGGATCGCCTCCTGCGGGTCGCCGAGGCGCTGGTGCACCGCGCTCAGGTTGTTGAGCACGGCCGCGCGGCCGGCGTCCCAGCCGTCGAGGAGGTCCCCGCGCAAGGCGCTCGTCAGGTGTTCGCGCGCCTCGTCGTAACGGCCGCTGTTGACGCAGGCGAGCGCGATGCTCAGATGCATCGCGGCCTGCGCCTGCCCGGCGCCGCTGCGTCGGGCGGCCTTGAGCGCCGTCGACGCGGTGTCGATCCATTCCGCGTGGTGACCGCGCTGGTGGAAGAAGGCGCGGAGCGCGTCGGCGAGGTGCCAGGAGAACTCCGGTGGACCGTGTTCGGCGCTCTGCTCGACCGCCGCGGCGAGGTTCGGCCACTCGGCGTCCAGCCAGGCCAAAGCCTCTTCGGTGTCGCCGAAGGGCTTGTCTTCCGGTTCCTCGCGCGGCAGGCGCAGGAAGTGCGGGATGAGGACGCGGCCCGCGGCGTCGGCGGTGGTCAGGTAGCTCTCGAACAGCCGCCTCTCCGCGCTGTCGCGTTCGGGTTTCGTGTCCTCCGACAACGTGCGGCCCGCCGCGAAACTGCGGAGAAGGTCGTGGAACCGGTAGCGCCCCGGGGTGTAGCGCTCGACCAGGTGCGCCGCGGCGAGCGCTTTGAGCTGCTGGTTCGCCTTCGAATGCGGGACACCGGTCAGCGCTTGCGCGGCGGGAGCGGTGAACGTCTGCCCGGGGACGAGCGCGAGCCGCCGGAACAGCAGCCGGTGTTCCTCGGGAAGCGCGCGGTACGAGACGCCGAACGCCGTGGTCACGGCGCTTTCCTCGGCGCCGTCGACGGTCAGTTCGGTCAGCGGGTCGCCACCGGCGAGCTCGCGGGCGAGTTCGGCGATCTCGGGTTCGCCGCTCGCGCCGAGGTTGGCCGCCGCGATCCGGAGGGCGAGCGGGAGGTGCCCGCACAGCCGGGCCAGCTCGGCGGCCGCGACGGCTTCGGCGGCGACGGTTTCGCTGCCGAGCACGGCTTCCAGCAGATGCCGCGCGTCTTCGGCGGGCAGCACCGACAGCGGGAGCGCGCGGGCGCCGGTCCGGGCGATGAGGTCGCCGAGCCGCTGGCGGCTGGTGACCAGGACCGTGCCCGACGGCGGCAGGAGCGGCAGCACCTGGCCGGTGTCGCGGACGTTGTCGAGGACCAGCAGGACCCGGCTGTCGGCGAGGAGGGACCGCAGAAGCGCGGCCCGCGTGTCGGTGTCCGGCGGGATGGCCTTGGGCGCGGTGCCGAGCGCCTGCAGAAGCTGCGTGAGCGCGACGGCCGGGGTGAGCGGTTCGTGGTCGGGATCGAAGCCGCGCAGGTCGAGGTAGAGCTGGCCGTCGGGGAACGCGTCGCGGACGCGGTGAGCCCAGCGGACGGCGAGCGCGGTCTTGCCGACGCCGGCTGTCCCGCTGATGACCCAGATGTCGGTGCCTTCGCCCGCGTGCCGGGTCGCCTCGTCGAGCCGCTCCAACTCGGACGCCCGCCCGGCGAAGCCGCGGACGTCGTGCGGCAACTGCGCCGGGCGGACCGGCTCCGGCCGGGTCGCGGCCGCCGTGGGTTCCAAGGCGGGATCGGCGGCGAGGATGGCGGTTTCCAGCCGTCGCAGCTCGGCCGAGGGGTCGAGGCCCAGTTCGGTGCCGAGCCTGCCCCGCAAGGCGCGGAAAGCCTCGAGAGCGTCGTCGGTGCGCCCTTCGCGGTGCAGCGCGAGCATGAGCTGCCCGACGAACCGCTGCCGCAGGGGATGCGCGGCGACCAGTTCGGTCAGCTCCGCGAGGACCTGCCTGCCGCGGCCGAGCCGCAGCTGCGCGTCGGCGCGATCCTCCAGCGCCGTCCAGCGTTCCTCGTTCATGCCACCGCGGAGCCGCTGGGCGACCTCGCCGCTCACGACGTCGGACAACGCTTCGCCCCGCCACAGGCCGAGCGCCTCGTCCAGAAGTTCCACGGCGGTCTCGTCGTCGGCCTCGCGGGCTTGGGCGGTCAGCCCGGTGAAGCGGTGCAGGTCGACCTGGTCCGGGGTGACCTTGAGCAGGTACCGGGTCCCCTCGGAGACGATCTCCGGCCCGCCCGCGCCGCGGAACACCGCGCGTAGCCTGGACACGAGCGCTTGAACGGTGTTCCGGGCACTCGCCGGCGGTTCTTCGGGCCAGAGCAGGTCGATGATCCGGTCGCGAGGCACCGGTTTGCCCGCCTCCAGCAGCAGAACAGCCAGTACGAGCCGCTGTTTGGGCGAGCCGAGATCGACCGGATCGCCACCGGCCCACGCCTCGACGGCGCCGAGGACGCGGAACTCCACCCGGCCACCTCCGCTCACCTCGTCAGAGCCTGCAAGCGTAGTGCAAGCGCCCTGCATCCGGACGCCGTGATCCTTGTGGGGTGTCCACCGAGGACCCGTCGCCGGAACCGTGCCCAACCAACAAGACGGGCAGGACCCCCCATTCGGTTCCGGTACGACGGTGGGCACCTTCAACTTGCACAGGCACCGCCTTCTGACGGCGGTGGGGGTTGGGGGTAGTGCCAGCTCGACGTCTTCCCCCGTGTCGTCGAACTGGCGCTTCTTCTTGACTGGGGCTGGGGTTTTCCGTGAAGGCCTCCTCGATGGACTCCATCGGGGAGGCCTTCACGGTTTTCGGCATTTGACAAGAGCGGCCACCTGCCTGCACCCTTTCACTACTTAATTAGTGAAAGGGTGTTGCCGGTGGTCACCTTCCATCTGGACAAGGGCTCGGGCGTCGCGACGTACGTCCAGCTCGTCCAGCAGGTCAAGAACGCCCTCCGCCTGGGGCTGCTGGAGCCGGGGGACCGGCTGCCGACGGCGAAGGAAGTGGTCGCCGAACTGGCGATCAATCCCAACACCGTCCTCAAGGCCTACCGCGAGCTGGAGCGCGAAGGGCTCGTCGAGGGGAGGCCCGGTCTCGGCACCTTCGTCCAGAAGACGCTCGGAGGCGCTTCGTTCGCCGAGCGCACGCGGTTGCGGAAGAGCCTGGGGGCTTGGGTCCGCGACGCGCGGGAATCGGGACTGGACTCCGAAGACGTCGAGGCGCTGTTCACCTCGGTAGTGGTCGACGGCTTTCGAGGGGAGCGAACGGCATGACTGACAAACCCGTGATCGAGGCGACCGGTCTCGGCAAGCGCTACCACCGCAAATGGGCGCTGCGCGACTGCTCCCTGTCCGTCCCGAAAGGACGAGTCGTCGCCCTCGTCGGCCCCAACGGCGCGGGCAAGACGACCTTCCTCCACCTGGCGGTCGGGCTGCTCGGCGCGACCCTCGGCTCGGTCTCGATCCAGGGCACCGTCGCGTTTCTCGCCCAGGACAAGCCGTTGTACCCCGGTTTCAGCATCGCCGAGATGCTCAAGTTCGGCAGGCGGCTCAACCCCGGCTGGGACGACGAGTTCGCGCACAAGCGCATCGATTCACTCGGGCTTCCCTTGAAACACAAGGTCGGCAAGCTGTCCGGCGGGCAGCGCGCGCAGGTCGCGCTCACCCTCGCGCTCGCCAAACGCCCGGACCTCCTGGTACTGGACGAGCCGCTCGCGAACCTGGACCCGCTGGCCCGTCACGAGGTGATGCGCGGGCTGATGGAGGCGGTCGCGGAAACCGGCATGACCGTCCTGCTCTCCTCGCACGTCGTCTCCGATCTGGAGAACACCTGCGACTGGCTGATCGTCCTCAACGGCGGCCGCGTCCAGGTCAGCGGCGACATCGACGAACTCGTCGCCGGGCACCGCATCCTTTCCGGGCCTGTCGAGGAGGCCGACGCGCTGGCCACCCGCGTCGCTGTCGTCGACGAGGCCCGGGCGGGCAGGCAGGCGACCGTCTTCGCCCGCACCGAACCGGTTCCCCTGGGTCCACAGTGGACCGAGAGGCCGGCGAACCTGGAGGAGCTCGTGCTCGCCTACCTGCGGCGACCGGAATCCGCGAGCCTGCCTCGCCCGACACTGGCCTCGGCGTAGGGGGAACGATGTTCTGGCTCGCTTACCGCCAGCACCGGATGCAGCTGCTGATCACGGCGGGACTGCTCGTCGCCGTCGGGATCCTGTTGCTGGTCAACGGGAACGCCGCGGCGGACAGTCCGGACCCGGCCAAGCTGTTCGCGGATCTGTACACCTATCTCTCCTGGCTCCAGGTCGTCCCGGTGGCGATCGGCGTCTTCTGGGGCGCGCCGCTGGTCGCGGCCGAATACGAACGCGGCACCACGAAACTCGCCTGGACCCAGTCGATCTCACGGTTCCGCTGGCTCGGCGTGAAACTGGGGTTCCTCGCCGTCCTCGCCACGCTCGCGGGTCTCGCGTTCGGCACGATGATGCAGCGCTGGGTCGAGGTCTTCCCGACCGATCGCGGCGACACCGCCTTCACCAGCCGCTTCGACAATCCGGTCCTGTTCGCGATGACCGGGGTCGCGCCCGGCGCGTGGTGGCTCTTCGGGTTCGTGCTCGGCACCGCCGCGGGCGCGCTGATCCGCAAGACCCTGCCCGCCATCGCGGTCACCATCGCGGTGACGGTGGGCCTGATGATCGGCGTGGCCAACGTCCGCGACCTCTACGCCGAACCGGAACTCGTCACCCTGGGGACGGGGAAGGAACCCACCGGCCGGGTCCTCGAAATGATCAGGGACGCCGCCGGGGAGATCACCGCGCTCAAGGTCCTGCCCCAGGACTGGTACTGGCGCTTCCAGTGGACCGAAGCCGCGATCCTGGCGGGCGTCTCGCTCCTGCTCGCCGTCGCCGCGACCTTCGCCATCCGACGCCGCTCCTAGAAAGGCACAAGTTCTTGCTTTGGCTCACCTGGCGGCAGCACCGGACCCAGCTGCTCGTCACCCTGGGGTTCCTGGCCGTGGTCGGCGGGATCCTGCTCCTGTCCGGGCAGGCCGCCATCGACGCTTCGAACGGCAAGACCTCGATGTACTGCCATGGAGGCGGCATCCCGTGCCGAGAGTACGACGCGGGGCTGGAGGGCCTCTACCAGCGGATCTACCCACTGGTCGTGATGGTGCCGTTCATTCCCTTGCTGGCGGGTGTCTTCTGGGGCGCGCCGCTGCTGGCAAGGGAATACGAGCGCAACACCCATCAGCTCGCGTGGACGCAGTCGGTGAGCCGCGGCCGCTGGCTGGGCGTCAAGTTCGGCGTCCTCGCCGGGTGCGCGGTCCTGGCCGGACTCGCTTCGGGGCAGATGTTCGGCGGGTGGCTGGAAATGTTCCCCGGCAAGGCGGAGTCCTTCGCCGAGACGTCCTACTTCGGCGCTGTCGGGGTCGCGCCCGCCGCGTGGTGGCTGTTCGCCTTCGCGCTCGGTTCGGCGGCCGGGGTGCTCGTGCGCAAGACCTTGCCCGCCATCGCGATCACGGTCGCGGTGTTCCTCGCGGCTTCGATCGCCTTGCTGTTGCTGAGGCCGCACTACGCCGAGCCGGTACGTACGACCGGCCCTGATCCGGCGACGGTGGGGGCGCTGATCGTGAAGGTGGGCAGAGTCGGGCCGGACGGCCGCGAGATGAATTCACTGGACGAGGTGCCCGGTTGCCCGCGGGGACTGGGGAAGAACGCGTGCGCCGAGGCCGCGGGCTACCGGGACTTCACCGTCTACCAGCCCGTCGACCGGTTCTGGCGGTTCCAATGGACGGAGACGGGCATCCTGCTTGCCGCGACCGCGGCCCTCGGGGGCGCCGCGGTCGGGGGAACGGTCCGCCCCCCGCGCTGGGACCGCCGCGGGCCCCAGGCGCAAAACCCCCGCCGTTCCCGCCCGGTCCAGTCGGACCCAGGGTTGAGGTCC
>NZ_JBHXJK010000032.1:0-40631 GCF_042723255.1 Amycolatopsis thailandensis | reverse complement strand
CCCACCCTCTGTGCTGGGGGGGGGGCGGGCGGGGGGCCGCCCCCCCCCCCCGCCCGGGGCGGGGGGGCGCCCCCCGCCGCCCCCCCCCCCCGCCCCCCCCCGCCCCCGGACCAGAGGCTCAATCCAGCTGCAGTTCCGGCCGGTACAGGTCGAACCAGTGGTAGAGGTCCAGCGCCCGGTCGATCCCGGCGCGCTGGACCGAGGGCATCGTCGCCGGATCCACTTCGGACGCCCGGTGCAGCCAGTCCCGGTCCACCAGCGAGAAAACCGGGTTGTCCCGTTCGGTCAGGGCCTCCTTGGCCTGCTGCTGCAACGCCGCCGCGTAGCCCGGGTCCTGTGTGGACGGATACGGGCTCTTGACCCGGTCGCGCACGGAGGCGGGCAGGACATGCTTCGTGGCGTGCCGCAGCAGGCTCTTTTCCCTGCCGTCGAACGTCTTCAGCGACCAAGGCGTGTTGTAGACGTACTCGACGAGCCGGTGGTCGCAGAACGGCACCCGCACTTCGAGTCCGACGGCCATCGACGCCCGGTCCTTGCGGTCCAGCAGCATCCGCACGAACCGGCTCAGGTGGAGGTTGCAGACCGTCCGCATCTTCCGGTCCTGCTCGGTCTCGCCGTCGAGGTGCTCGACCTGGGCGACGGCGGTGGCGTACTGGTCGGCGACGTAGCCGGTCAGGTCCAGCTTGTCCCGGACGTCTTCCCGCAGGAGGGCGCCCCGCTCGCTGGTGAGCCCCGTCCGGAAAGCGAGCCAGGGGAAGGTCCCCGAGTTCACCGCGGCGTCGTCGTGGAACCAGCGGTACCCGCCGAAGACCTCGTCGGCCGACTCGCCCGAAAGCGCCACCGTGGATTCCGCGCGGATCGCCTTGAACAGCAGGTACAGCGACGTGTCCATGTCGCCGAGCCCCGCCGGGATGTCCCGCGCGGTCAGCACCTTGCGGCGGATCTCGGGATCGCTGAGCTCGGCCGGGTTCAGCACGACGTCCTTGTGGTCGGAGCCGACCAATTGCGCGACGTCGCGGATGAAGGGCGAGTCCGGGGTGTCCCGCATCTCGTCCGGCTGGAAGTTGTCCTCCTGGCCCTGGAAATCGACCGAGAACGTGCGCAGCCGTTCGCCCTGTTCGGCCAGCCGCGCGGCGGCGAGACCGGTGACGGCGCTGGAGTCGAGGCCGCCGGAGAGCAGGACGCAGCGGGGCACGTCGGCGATCAGCTGACGGTGCACGATGTCGGTCATCAGCTCGCGGACCCGCTCGACGGTGGTCTCCTGGTCGTCCGTGTGCTGCTTCGCGTCGAGCTTCCAGTACGTCCGCGTGCGGATCCCGGAGCGGTCGACGGTGACGATCGTGCCCGGCCCGACCTCGTACATGCCCTTCCACAGCGACCAGCCCGGGGTCTTGGTCATCGACATCAGTTCGCGCAGGCCGTCGGTGTCGACCACCTTGCGCGCCAAGGGGTTCGCGAGGATCGCCTTCGGTTCGGAGCCGAAGAGGACGCCGTCTGACGTCGGGTAGTAGTAGAACGGCTTGATGCCCATGCGGTCGCGGATCATCACGAGCTTCTCTTCGCGCTCGTCCCAGATCGCGAAGGCGTACATCCCGTTGAGGTGGTCGACGACCTCGTCGCCCCACTCCAGATAGCCGTGGAGCACGACCTCCGTGTCGCTGTCGGTCTCGAATTTGTGGCCCCGCTTGAGAAGTTCCTCGCGAAGCTCGGTGAAGTTGTACGCCTCGCCGCTGTAGACCATCGCGGCCAGCCCGGCCTCGGCCATCGGCTGCCTGCCGCCCGGCAGGTCGATGATCGCCAGCCGGCGGTGACCCAGCGCCACGCTCGGCCGCACCCAGGTGCCCGAGTCGTCCGGCCCGCGGCACGCCATGGTCGCGGTCATCGCGTCGACGACCTCACGGCGTTGTGTCAGGTCCGTGTCGAAGGAGACCCACCCTGCGATTCCGCACATCGCTACCTCCCGATGATTAGTTAGCGCATACAACTATCGGTAACACTGGTGTAACACGCTTCGCGCGGCTTGTCTGCCCGAATTGCACGCTCCGTCCTCGGTGCGTCACGGTCTGTGGGGCACGTCACCGGGCATCAAGAAGTCGTAAAGGCACCCGATCGGGGCATCAAGAGGCCGTCAGTCGATCACCGGAACCGGTCTGACCAGGCGCAGTGTTGCGGGGTCCTGGTCACCGATGGGGTGACCTGTCCTGAGAGGTGCCTAGTGGCCGACTTGCTCTACGCCGTGCTCCTGATCGGCGTATTCGTGGTTCTCGCCCTGACCCTTCGCGGTATGGAAAAGCTGTGACCGGCACGGGGACCGTGGCCAACGTCGTCGGCGGACTGCTGGCGCTGGGGCTGATCGTCTATTTGTTCATCGCACTGGTCAGGCCGGAGAAATTCTGATGTCAGACACGATGGCCGGCCTCTTGCAGGCCGGCCTCCTCCTCGTCGCGCTCGCCGTGGTCTACCGGCCACTGGGCGACTACATGGCGCGCGTCTTCTCGACCGAGAAGCACACCAAGGCCGAACGCGGCCTGTACCGCCTGTTCCGGGTGAACCCCGGTTCGGAACAGCACTGGAAGACCTACGCGTCCGCCGTGATCGGCTTCTCGTTCGTCTCCGTCGTCTTCCTGTACCTGCTTCAGCGGCTTCAGGCGATCCTGCCGTGGAGCCTCGGCAAGGAACCGGTCTCCCCGGCGGTCGCCTTCAACACCGCCGTCAGCTTCGTGACCAACACGAACTGGCAGTCCTACAGCCCCGAAGCGACCATGGGTCACTTCGTGCAGATGGCCGGTCTGACCGTGCAGAACTTCCTGTCCGCCGCCGTCGGCCTTTCGGTCGCCGTCGCGGTCGTCCGCGGCTTCGTGCGCGCGAAGACCGACCGCCTCGGCAACTTCTGGGTGGACCTGACCCGCGGCACGATCCGGATCATGCTGCCGATCGCGTTCGTGGCGGCGATCGTGCTGATCGCGCTCGGCGTCGTCCAGAGCCTCAAGAGCGGCGTCGACGTCCTCAACCCAGACGGCAGCACCAGCAAGATCGCGCTCGCGCCCGCCGCGAGCCAGGAAGCCGTCAAGGAACTCGGCACCAACGGCGGTGGCATCTTCAACGCCAACTCCGCGCACCCGTTCGAGAACCCCAACGCGTGGACCAACCTGATCGAGATCTTCCTGATCCTGGTCATCCCGGTCTCGCTCACGCGCACGTTCGGCAAGCTCGTCGGGAACACACGGCAGGGGTACGTCCTGCTTTCGGTGATGGCCACGCTGTTCACCGCGATGCTCGCGGTGACGTGGCTTTCCGAAGCCCACGCGAGCGGCCCCGCGTCGCTGGCCGCCGGGGCGAACCTGGAGGGCAAGGAACAGCGCTTCGGCATCGGCCTGAGTTCGCTGTTCGCCACCGCGACCACCGGCACGTCGACCGGCGCGGTCAACGGCGCGCACGACAGCTACAGCGGGCTCGGCGGCGGCGGGGTCCTGCTCAACATGCTGCTGGGTGAGATCTCGCCGGGCGGGGTGGGCACCGGTCTCTACGGCATCCTCGTGATGGCCGTGATCGCGATGTTCCTCGCCGGGCTGATGGTCGGCCGGACGCCGGAGTACCTGGGCAAGAAGCTCGGCAAACGCGAGGTCACCTGCGCGGCCGTCGCCATGCTGGCGATGCCGACCGTGGTGCTGCTCGGCTCCGGGATCGCGCTGATGCTGGCCGACACCCCGGCCGCCATGACCAACTCGGGCGCGCACGGACTCTCCGAGGTCCTTTACGCCTACGCGTCGACGGGCAACAACAACGGCAGCGCGTTCGGCGGGCTCACCGTGACGAACGACTGGTTCCAGTCGTCGCTGTCGGTGGCCATGCTGCTCGGCCGGTACATCCCCATCCTCGCCGTGCTGTGCCTCGCCGGATCCCTTGCCTCGCAACGGAAGGTCCCGGAGACCGCCGGCACGCTGCCCACCACCGGACCGCTCTTCGGCACGATGCTCGCGGGCACGATCGTGCTCGTCGCGGCCCTCACCTTCATCCCGGCGCTCGCGCTCGGGCCCATCGCAGAGGCACTCGCATGACCATGACTCAGGAACGCACTCCCGAGGAGATATCCCAGCACCACAGCGAAAACACGGGCCGCGTCGGTGCGGGGATCTTCAGCCCGCGTCAGCTGCTGACCTCGCTGCCGGAGGCGCTGCGCAAGCTCAACCCCAAGCACCAGCTGGCCAACCCGGTCATGTTCGTGGTGTGGGTCGGCTCGGCGCTGACCACCGTCTTCGCGATCACCGACCCGAGCGTGTTCACCATCCTCATCACGATCTGGCTGTGGTTCACCGTCCTGTTCGCGAACCTCGCCGAGGCCGTCGCGGAGGGCCGGGGCAAGGCGCAGGCGGAGACCCTCCGGCGCAGCAAGAAGGAGACCGTCGCGCGCCGTCTCACCGAGGACGGCGACGAGGAGAACGTGCCGGGCGCCGATCTGCGCGTCGGCGACCTCGTGGTCGTCGAGGCCGGGCAGGTCATCCCGGGCGACGGCGACGTCGTCGAAGGCATCGCGACCGTCGACGAATCGGCCATCACCGGCGAATCGGCTCCGGTCATCCGCGAATCGGGCGGCGACCGGTGCGCGGTCACCGGCGGCACCACGGTGCTTTCGGACCGGGTCGTCGTGAAGATCACCACCAAACCCGGCGAGTCCTTTGTGGACCGCATGATCGCGCTCGTGGAGGGCGCTTCCCGGCAGAAGACGCCGAACGAGATCGCGCTGACGATCCTGCTCTCGACGCTCACGATCATCTTCCTGCTCGCCGTCGTGGCACTGCAGCCGATGGCGGGCTACTCCGGCAGCCAGCAGTCCGTGATCGTGCTGACCGCGTTGCTGGTCTGCCTGATCCCGACGACGATCGGCGCGCTGCTGTCCGCGATCGGCATCGCGGGGATGGACAGGCTGGTGCAGCGCAACGTCCTCGCGACGAGCGGCCGCGCGGTGGAAGCCGCCGGCGACGTCTCGACGCTGCTGCTGGACAAGACCGGCACGATTACCTTCGGCAACCGCAAGGCCACCGAACTGATCCCGGTCGGCGCGTCCACTGTGGACGACATCGCCAAGGCGGCGAGGCTGTCCAGCCTCGCCGACGGCACCCCGGAAGGCCGCAGCATCGTCGAACTCGTCGCGAGGGAACACGGCCTCGCGGAGACGGCGTCCGACGACGAGAAACTCGCGGACTTCGTCGAGTTCACGGCGCAGACCCGGATGAGCGGCATCGACGTCGGTGAGCGCCAGGTCCGCAAGGGGGCCACCGCCGCCGTGAGGGAGTGGGTCCGCGAACGCGGCGGCGACATGCCGGACGAGACCGAACGTGTCGTCGACGAGATCAGCCAGCAGGGCGGGACCCCGCTGGTGGTCGCGGAGTACGACGGCGCGAAAGCGTTCGTGCGCGGCGTGATCCGGCTGTCCGATGTGGTCAAACCCGGGATGAAGGAGCGGTTCGTCCAGCTCCGCTCGATGGGCATCAAGACCGTCATGATCACCGGGGACAACCCGCTGACGGCGAAGGCCATCGCCGCCGACGCGGGTGTCGACGACTACCTCGCGGAGGCCAAACCCGAAGACAAGATGGCGCTGATCAAGAAGGAGCAGGAGGGCGGGCGGCTGGTCGCGATGACCGGCGACGGCACCAACGACGCCCCCGCGCTGGCGCAGTCCGACGTCGGCGTCGCGATGAACACCGGGACCTCCGCCGCCAAGGAGGCGGGGAACATGGTGGACCTCGACTCCGACCCGACGAAGCTGATCGAGATCGTGGAGATCGGCAAGCAGCTGCTGATCACCCGCGGCGCGCTGACCACCTTCAGCGTCGCCAACGACCTCGCGAAGTACTTCGCGATCCTGCCCGCGATGTTCACCGGCATCTTCGCCCAGCTCGGCGCGCTCAACATCATGCAGCTGGCGACGCCGAAGTCGGCGATCCTGTCGGCGGTCATCTTCAACGCGCTGATCATCGTCGGCCTGATCCCGCTCGCCCTGCGCGGCGTCCGGTACAAGCCGTCGTCCGCCTCGGCGCTGCTGCGCCGGAACCTGCTGGTCTACGGCCTCGGCGGGATCGTCAGCCCGTTCCTCGGGATCTGGCTGATCGACCTGCTCGTCCGTCTCATCCCTGGAATCGGGTAACGCCATGAACGCACTGCTGAAGCAGACCCTCGCCGGGCTGCGCGTCCTGCTCGTGATGACCGTGCTCCTCGGCGTCGTCTACCCGCTCGGTGTGTGGGCGGTGTCCCGGATCCCCGGGCTCCACGACAACGCCGAAGGCTCGATCATCACCCAGGACGGGCAAGCCGTCGGTTCGTCGCTGATCGGCGTCGACCCGGTCGCGGCCGACCCGGCCAAGGACCCGTGGTTCCACAACCGCCCGTCCGCGGGATCGAAGGACGTTCTCGGCCCCGGCGACCCGTCGTCCTCCGGTGCCTCGAACAAGGGCCCGTACAACGAGGACCTGGTCGCCGCGATCGGCGAGCGCAAGAAGATCGTCGCCGCCCGCGAAGGCGTCCAGGAGTCGCAGGTGCCCGCCGACGCGGTCACGGCCTCGGCCTCGGGCATGGACCCGGCGATCAGCGTCGCCTACGCGGACCTGCAGATCCCGCGTGTGGCGCGGAACACCGGTCTGCCGGAGGAGAAGGTCCGGCAGCTCGTGGCCGAGAACACGAGCGGCGCCGGGATCGGCGCGCCGGGCGTCACTGTGCTGAAGGTCAACTTGGCCGTGCGCGACGCGGCCGGAGGAGCACACTGACAGACGTGGACGAGAACACGACCAAGCCGCGCCGGGGTGAGCTGAGGATCTACCTCGGCGCGGCCCCGGGCGTCGGCAAGACCTACGCGATGCTCGGCGAGGCGCGACGCCGCCTCGACCGGGGCACCGACGTGGTCATCGGCCTGGTCGAGACGCACGGGCGCAAGAAGACCGCGGAGCTCGTCGAAGGGCTCGAAACCGTGCCACGCCGCCGGTCCGAGCATCGGGACCACGAGTTCGAGGAGATGGACCTCGACGCGCTGCTCGCCCGCGCCCCCGAAGTCGCCGTCGTCGACGAACTCGCGCACACCAACGTGCCGGGTTCGCGCAACGAGAAGCGCTGGCAGGACATCGACGAGCTGCTCGCCGCCGGGATCGACGTCCTCTCCACGGTCAACGTGCAGCATCTGCAGAGCCTCAACGACGTCGTCGAGCGCATCACCGGCGTCACCCAGCAGGAGACGGTGCCCGACGAGGTCGTGCGGCGGGCCGAACAGCTGGAGCTGGTGGACATCACGCCCGAGGCGCTGCGGCGGCGTCTCGCGCACGGCAACGTCTACCCGGCCGAGCGGATCGACGCGGCGCTGGGCAACTACTTCCGGCCCGGCAACCTCACCGCGCTGCGGGAGCTCGCGCTGCTGTGGGTCGCCGACCAGGTCGACGTGGCGTTGCAGCGGTACCGGGCCGAGCAGAAGATCACCGACACGTGGGAAGCACGCGAACGGGTGGTCGTCTCCATCACCGGCGGCCCGGAGAGCGAGACGCTGATCCGTCGCGCGAGCCGCATCGCGAACCGGGCGGGCGCCGAACTCCAGGTGCTGCACATCCTGCGCGGGGACGGGCTCGCCGGGATGGGGCCGACGGCGGTCGGCAAGTACCGGAAGCTCACCGAGGAGGTCGGCGCGACCTTCCACACCGTCGTCGGCGACGACGTGCCGACGGCGCTGCTCGACTTCGCGCAGGGGGTGAACGCGACCCAGCTGGTCGTCGGGACCTCGCGGCGTTCGCGGGTGGCGCGCTTGTTCGACGAGGGCATCGGCGCGGCCGTCGTCCAGCGGTCCGGCCCGATCGACGTCCACATGGTCACGCACGCCCAGGCGGGCGGACGGCTGCGCGCCAGGTTCAACCGGAGCCCCTTGACGCCATCGCGGCGCCTGACCGGCTGGGCGCTATCGCTGGTGCTGCCGGCGCTGGCGACGCTGCTCGGTGTCGTGCTGAGGGATCAGCTGGACTTCTCCACCGATGTGATCGACTACGTCCTCGCGACGGTGCTGGTCGCGCTCGTGGGCGGGCTCGGGCCCGCGCTGCTCGCGGCGGTGGTCTCGGCCGGGCTGCTGAACTTCTTCTTCACCCCGCCGCTGTACAACCTGACCGTCCACGAACCGCGCAACGTGATCACCCTGGTCGCGATGGTGCTGGTGGCGATCCTCGTCGCGGCGGTCGTCGACACCGCCGCCCGGCGCGCGACGCAGGCCGCGCGGGCGCGGACCGAGGCGGCGCTGCTCGCGTCCTACGCGCGGACCGTGCTCACGCACACCAACCCGATCGAGCGGCTGCTGGAGAAGGTCCGCGAGAACTTCGGGATGACTTCGGTGACGCTGCTGGAAAAGCGGGACGGGAAGTGGAAACGGGTCGCGAACGCCGGCACGGATCCCTGCGCCGACCCGGACCAGGCCGACGCCGACATCGCCGTCACCGCCGACGTCCACCTGACGCTGCGGGGCCGCGCGCTGCCCGCGTCGGACCGGGGAGTGCTCGAAGCCGTCGCGGGGCAGGCGCTGCTGGCCCTGCGGCAGCAGCGGACGGCGAAGGCGGCCGTCCGCGCCGAACGCAAGGCCGAGGCGACCGAACTGCGCACGGCGCTCCTTTCGGCCGTGGGACACGACCTCCGCACTCCGCTGACGTCCATCAAGGCGTCCATCGGCAGCCTGCGCGCGACCGACATCTCACTGTCCGAAGAGGACACCGACGAGCTGCTCGAAGCGATCGAGGAATCGGCCGACCGGCTCGCCGGGCTGATCGACAACCTGCTCGACTCGTCGCGGCTGGCGACCGGCGCCGTCCGCCCGCACCTGCGCCCCGTCGGCTACGACGAGGTCGTCGCGCACGCGTTGTCCAATGTGGACAACTCGGATTCGGTCGTGGTGGCGATCGACTCGCGGCTGCCGTCGGTGTGCGCCGACCCCGGCCTGCTGGAACGGGTCGTGGCGAACGTGGTCGACAACGCGCTGCGGCACGGGGCGTCCGGCGAACCGGTCGCGGCGCGGGCCAGCACGCATTCGGACCACGTCGAACTGCGCATCATCGACCACGGGCGCGGGCTCAAGAAGGGCACCGCGGACTCGGCCTTCGCGCCGTTCCAGCGGCTCGGGGGAGACCGGGACAGCGTGCCCGGCGTGGGACTGGGGCTTTCGGTCGCCAAGGGGTTCACCGAGGCGATGGGCGGGCGGATCCGGGCGGAGGACACGCCGGGCGGCGGGCTCACCGTCGTCATCTCGCTGCCCGCATATGTTGGTCAGGATCCGGAAAAGAGCCTCCTCGCCTTCGACGACGAGGGCCTGGAAAACGAAGAGGAGGAGCGAGTGCGATGAGCGCCGACACCGCGTCGGCGACCGTTCTGGTCGTCGACGACGAACCGCAGATCGTGCGAGCCCTGCGGATCAACCTGTCCGCCCGCGGCTACAAGGTGATCACCGCGCACGACGGGACGGCCGCGCTGAAGGCCGTCGCCGAGACCAAACCCGACGTCGTCGTGCTCGACCTCGGCCTGCCGGACCTCGACGGCACCGAGGTGATCGCCGGGCTCCGCGGCTGGACCACGGTGCCGATCATCGTGCTGTCCGCGCGCGGCGACTCGGCCGACAAGGTGCAGGCCCTCGACGCCGGCGCCGACGACTACGTCACCAAACCCTTCGGCATGGACGAACTCCTCGCGCGCTTGCGCGCCGCCGTCCGCCGCTCGGCGACGTCCAGTGTGGACGGTGCGGACGCGGTGGTGGACACGGGCTCGTTCCGGATCGACCTGGCGGCCAAGAAGGTGCGCCGGGACGGCAAGGAAGTGCACCTCACCAAGACCGAATGGGGCGTGCTGGAACTGCTGGTGCGCAACCGGGGGCGTCTCGTGGCGCAGAAGCAGCTGCTGCACGAGGTGTGGGGGCCGACGTATGAGACCGAGTCGCACTACCTGCGGGTGTATCTGGCGCAGCTGCGGCGAAAGCTGGAACCGGAACCCTCGCGGCCGCGGCACCTGCTGACGGAACCGGGCATGGGCTACCGCTTCGAGATGTGACCGGTTGAGGCGTCGGTGCCGGCGCTTGCCCGCTTGCTGTACATGAAGGCCCCCTTCCTTGCGCTAGGCGCAGTGAAGGGGGCCTTCATGTACTCGCCGCTGTGACTGCTGGTGCATGCGGGGCGCACGTGACGATCGCGAGTCCGGCGCCGGAATGTAGTGAAGGCCTCCTTCCCTACCCTCAAGGTAGGCAAGGAGGCCTTCACGGACTTACGAAGTCTTACTGGGCGCTGCTCGTGGAGGTGTCGGTGCCGGAGGTGCTGGACCGGGCTGGCGAGGAATCCGGAGCGCCGCTGGAGCTGGAGCCGCCGCCCGGCGGGGTAGAGCTGTTCGGCGTGGTCGGCGGGTCCGACGGGGTGGTCGTCGTCGGAGGAGGGGTCGTCTTCGTCGATGTCGTCGGCGTGGTCTTGGTCGGAGGCGTCGGAGTCACCGTGTGTGGCGGCTCACCGCCACCCGGCGGGGGCACCACGGGCGGCGGCGCGACGACGCTCGTCGTCGCCTTGCCGTCCGGGCCGACCGAGGTCACCGTGGTCGGCGGCGCCGACGAGCTGGACGAAGCGCCGGGGATCGGCGAGCCGCTGACGGTCATCGGGCCGCCGGGGACGGCGTTGCCCGGGACCAGCTGGACACCGGCGGGGGACGTGCCCTGTCCGCCGGGGACGCCGGTGCCGCCAGCCGTGGCGGAGACGCCGGGGCCCGCCAGTTCGGCGATCGCGGCGAAGGCCGTCGCCACCACGAGGCCGCTGACGCCGAGTACGGCGTAGCCGGCACGGTTGAGCTTGCCGGTGGCGCCGCGCGGGGGTGCCACGGACACGCGTGCGCTCGGATCAGACCCGTCGGGACGGGACATGGGCTGGCTCCTCGGATGGGGGACTTCGGGGAGTGAAGCGACTGGTGAGAGAACACCGGGACGCTTCCGGCTACCCGGGCGAGGTAGCCCAAAGTGGGGACCCGGCGCGGAGATTATCACCGTGGCTTCACTGTCTGCGAACCGCTGCGAACGGTGTGTTCACCCTCCGCGTTCATCCGCGTGGTGCACGATAGGGGACGTGAGTGAAGAACTAACGCACATCAGGCTGACCGCGTGGGTCCACGGTCGCGTGCAGGGGGTCGGTTTCCGCTGGTGGACCCGCAGCCGGGCGCTTGAGCTGGGGTTGGTCGGCAGCGCGGGCAACCTGGCCGACGGACGTGTCGAGGTGGTAGCGGAGGGTGTTCGAGAACACTGTGAGCGGCTTTTGGCGGCTTTGAGGTCCGGCGAATCACCCGGAAGTGTGGATCACGTCGTCGAGCGCTGGTCGCCCGCGAAAGGCGGGATCAGCGGGTTCGTGGAGCGTTGACGCCCCGCGTCCCACGATCACGGTGAGCGCACAGGTAGCCTGGACCGATTGAACGACCGGTTCCCGCAGCCAGAGGGGTCAGCACGACGTGCACCTGAAGAGCCTGACGCTCAAGGGCTTCAAGTCCTTCGCCTCGGCGACGACGTTGCGTTTCGAGCCGGGCATCACCTGTGTGGTCGGCCCGAACGGCTCCGGCAAGTCGAACGTCCTCGACGCGCTTCGCTGGGTCATGGGCACCCAGGGCGCGAAGGACCTGCGCGGCGGCAAGATGGAGGACGTCATCTTCGCCGGGACCGCCGGCCGCGCCCCGCTCGGGCGCGCCGAGGTCACCCTCACCATCGACAACGCCGACGGGGCGCTGCCGATCGAGTACTCCGAGGTCTCGATCACCCGCCGGATGTTCCGTGACGGCGCGAGCGAGTACGAGATCAACGGCGACCGCTGCCGTCTGATGGACGTGCAGGAACTGCTGTCGGACTCCGGTATCGGCCGCGAGATGCACGTCATCGTCGGGCAGGGCCAGCTTTCGGCGATCCTCGAATCCAAACCCGAGGAGCGCCGCGCCTTCATCGAAGAGGCGGCCGGTGTCCTCAAGCACCGCAAGCGCAAGGAACAGACCCTGCGCAAGCTCGCGAACATGCAGGGCAACCTCGACCGCCTCGGCGACCTCACCACCGAGCTCCGCCGCCAGCTGAAACCGCTGGGCAAGCAGGCCGAGATCGCCCGCAAGGCGCAGTGGGTGCAGTCCGAACTGCGCGACGCCCGGCTGCGGCTGTTCGCCCACGACCTGGTCACCCAGCGCGCGGGCATCGCCAAGGAGGAGGCCGACGAGCGGGTCGCCCGGCAGCGTCGTGGCGAGGTCGAGCAGGCGCTGGAGATCGTCGCCGCCGAGGAAGCCGAGCTCGAAGCGTCGCTCGCCGAGGACGCGCCGCGCCTCGCCGCGGCCCAGGAGACCTGGTACAAGCTTTCCGCACTGACCGAGCGGCTGCGCGGCACCGTGCGGCTCGCGCTGGAGCGTCAGCGGCACCTCTCGTCCGACGTGCAGCAGGCGAGCACCGGCCGCGACCCCGAAGAGCTGCTGGCCGAGGCCGAGCAGGTCGCCGAGCGGGAACAGGAGCTCAACGAGGCCGTCGCCGAGGCCCGCATGGTGCTGTCGGAGACCGTGCAGAAGCGGGAGCAGCTCGAACACCTCGTCCAGGCCGCCGAGCGCGCGCACATGGCCGCGGTCCGCGCGATCGCCGATCGCCGGGAAGGGCTCGCGAAGCTCACCGGTCAGGTCGAGGCGTTGCGCAGCAAGAACGGCGCCACCTCCGACGAGATCGACAGGCTCACCGTTTCGCTCGAAGAGGCCGCCGAGCGCGCGGAAATCGCCGTCGAGGAACTCGAAGAGGCCAAGGCCGAAGGTGGCGTGGAGGAGTCCGACGACCTCGACCTGCAAGCCCACCACGACCGCGCGGTGGAGGCCAACAACGCCGCCAAGGCGCGGGTCGAGGAACTGGTCAAGGCCGAACGGTCCGCCGAACGCGAGATCGCGTCGGAGAAGGCGCGCGTCGAGGCGCTGTCGATGGGCTTGCGCCGCAAGGACGGCGCCGGCGCGCTGCTCGGCGCTCAGCACGAGCTGCCGGGCCTGCTCGGTTCGGTGGCCGCGTTGCTCACCGTCGAGGCGGGCCACGAGGTCGCGCTGGCCGCGGCGCTCGGCCCGGTCGCCGACGCGGTCGCGGTCAACGGCGGCGAAGACGCGCTCGCCGCGCTGAAGTTCTTGAAGGACAACGACTCCGGCCGCGCGGGCATCCTGCTCGGCGGCCTGGGGTCCACTGTGGACACCGGCTCCTGGCCGTCGCTGCCCGAGGGCGCGCGCTGGGCGCGGGAAGTGGTCACGGCGCCGCCGGCGTTGCGGTCCGCCGTCGAGCACGCTCTCGACCGGGTGGCCATTGTGGACGGTCTGGAGTCCGCGCGCCGCCTCGTCGAGGTGTACCCCGAGGTCAGCACTGTCACGCCCGAGGGCGACGTCTTCGGCGCCCGCTGGGCGGTCGGCGGTTCGGCCCGCAGCGAGAGCGTCATCGAGGTGCAGGCCGCGGTCGACGAGGCGGGCGATCGGCTGAACGCCGCCGAGCGCGCGCTGGAACGCACCGCCGCGGAACTCGAAGGCGCCCGTGCCGGGCAGCAGGCGCGGCGCGAAGAGGTCGGCAGGGCCAAGGAAGCGCTCGGGGACGCGAAGGTCCGCAAGGCGCGCTCGTCCGAGCGGCTGAACCGCCTGCAGCAGGCCGCGCGCGGCGCACAGGCCGAGATGGACCGCCTGAGCACTCAGCGCGCGAAGGTCGAGCAGAGCCGGGAACAGGCGTTGCAGCAGCTCGCCGAACTCGAAGAGCGGCTGACCGCCGTCGCCGAACAGGAAGTCGACGAGGATCCGGACACCGCCGAGCGCGACCAGGCCGCCGAAGACCTCGGCACGGTCCGCCAGGAGGAGATGGAGTCGCGCCTCGCGCTGCGCACCGCCGAGGAGCGCGCGCGGAGCATCCAGGGCAAGGCCGAATCGCTCCGCCGGGCCGCGCACGCAGAGCAGCAGGCCCGTGATCGCGCCGAAAAGTCCAGGGCCGCGCGGAAACGCGGCGCCGAGATCGCCAACGCGGTGGTCAACGGCGGCGAGATCGCGCTGGAGCGCATCGAGGTCTCCGTGCAGCGCGCCGCCCACGAACGGGACGAGGCGCAGGCGCAGCGGCAGTCGCGGGAGACCGCGCTGACCCAGGTCCGCAGCAAGGTCCGCGAGCTGACCGGTGAACTGGAGAAGCTCACCGACGCCGTCCACCGCGACGAGGTGCTGCGCGCCGAGCAGCGGCTGCGGCTGGAGCAGCTCGAAACCAAGATCGCCGAAGACTTCGGCATCGGCCTCGAAGACCTCGTCTCCGAGTACGGACCGGAAAACCCCGTGCCGCCGAGCGCGGGGGAGATGGCCGAGTACGAGGCGGCCAAGGAACGCGGTGAGGACGTCACCCCACCGCCGCCCATGCCGTTCGACCGCGACACCCAGGCCCGCCGGGCGAAGCGCGCGGAAAAGGACCTGAGCCTGCTGGGCAAGGTCAATCCGCTGGCGCTGGAGGAGTTCGCGGCGCTGGAGGAGCGGTACAAGTTCCTCTCGACGCAGCTCGAAGACCTCAAGGACACCCGCAAGGACCTCGAAGCCGTCATCAAGCAGGTCGACGAAAAGATCCTGGAGGTCTTCGCGTCGGCCTACGAGGACGTCGCGCGCGAGTTCGAGACCGTGTTCGGCGTGCTGTTCCCGGGCGGTGAAGGACGGATGGTCCTGACCCAGCCCAACGATCTGCTGTCCACCGGTGTCGACGTCGAAGCGCGCCCGCCGGGCAAGAAGGTCAAGCGGCTCTCGCTGCTTTCCGGTGGCGAGAAGTCGCTCGTCGCCGTCGGCATGCTGGTGGCGATCTTCCGCGCCCGGCCTTCGCCCTTCTACGTCATGGACGAGGTCGAGGCCGCGCTCGACGACACCAACATGCGACGGCTGATCGGGCTGCTGGAGCAGCTGCGGGATTCTTCGCAGCTGATCATCATCACCCACCAGAAGCCGACCATGGAGATCGCCGACGCCCTGTACGGCGTTTCGATGCAGGGCGACGGCATCACCAAGGTGATCTCGCAGCGGCTCCGGACCTCGGAAGAGGACCCGGTTCCCGCTTAGCGCTTTCGACCTCGGATGTTGCGAAAGTGGCTTTCGCAACGTCGCCTTCCACCAGTCCGCCTTGGGTCGAGGGGGCGTGAGTGGTGGTTCCGCGCCCGAGCACCCGGTCTTGGACTTTGATCAAGGTCGTATCGGTCCCGACCGGTGGCAGCCGTCGACCACACCAGCATGCAGCACCAGCCCACGACGAAACAGGGCTCCGCCGACGACAGACTCGGGACGTTCACTGCCCCGACTCCCTCACCAACGAGACCGAGCGTGGAAGATCCGGGACGTTCAACGTCCCAAATCCTCCACACTCGCCAGCCACACCACTGGGTGGGCAAATACGTGTTCGCTAGAACGCCACTTGCCACTCACGACCACCCGCACCGATCGCTTCGCGCGATGCGGGGAAGCCCCCTTCACCGCGCTCGTCACTACTTCGCGACCCAGAACGCGTAGTCGGCCGAGTACTGGACGGCCGTCTGCGCGCCTGTCGCGCAGGTGCCGGCCGGGGCGAGTCCGCCGCGCGTGTCGAGCCGCTGGACGTAGGTGACCTTGCCGAACACCCCGTCACCGCTGTTCAGGTTCGCCTTCAGCAGCAGCTCCGGCACCGCGTTCGGCCGGGGGACGGAGGCGCCGGGCACCGCCGCCGCCCCGACCGTGCTGCCGTCCACAGTGGACGTCCACACCGGACCCTTGCTGTGCAGCGCGATGGTCTGCCCGCGGCGGCTCAGGGTCGCGGCGGGCTGGATCAGCGTCCACGCCCCGCCGGTGCAGCCATAGATCTGCACGCCTTCGCCCCGGTAGGTCGCGAGACGCTTGTTCCCGTCCGGCACCTTGATCGCGTCCGGTACGCCGCCGCTCGTCGCGGCGTACGCGGTGGTGCCACCGCCGATCAGCAAGGCGCCGACGGCGATGGCCACGGTCGTTCGCTTCATGATTTCGCCTCTCCTCATCCCGCCTCGGGCCGGCGGGTCCCATCGCCGACACGGAGATGACCAGAGGCTTGTTCATGACTGTGACGCAGAACACATGTAGTAAGAAACCGTTGTGATCAAACGGATTCCGGTTCTTTGCTCACCTCTTCGGTGAGCGGATCCGGGCTGCTGTGCCGCAGCGAGAGCAGTCCGCCGACCACGAGCGTGATGATCACACCGCACAGCGTGTACCAGGGCCACGCCAGCGCCACCGTGTTCCCCGACGCCTTGCTGAAGTCGACGCCGATCAGGCTGCCGTCCGGTTTGTTGAACTTGACGCCGAGGATGATGAACGCCATCACGACCACCGTCGAAACGAACGCCACGATCGCGTCCGCCTGCCTGGCTCGTTTGATCAGCAGGCCCAGGAGGAACGCGCCGAGCAGTGCGCCGTAGGTGTAGCCGGTGATGCCGAGCGCCTGCACCACGATCGGATCGGCCGAGGTCTTGTTGGAGGAGGCGAAGAAACCCGCGCACAGGATCAGCGCGCCCGCCCAGACGATCGTCCAGATCCGGCCGTGCTTCAGCCGTTCGGCTTCCGGCAGTTCCCGGCCGATCACCCGTTCGTAGACGTCGGTCACCGTGGACGAGGCCAGCGCGCCGAGCGACGAACTCAGTGCGGCGGCGAGGATCCCGGCGATCACGAAGCCCGAAAGCCCGCTCGGCAGGTCGTTCACGATGAAGTTCGCGAACAGCTCGTCCTTGTTGGCCAGCCCGAGGCCTTCCGGCTTCGGCTTGGTCGGGGCCAGGCCGTTGTACAGCGCCCACAGCAGCACGCCGATGAACAGGAACAGCGCGAACTGGATGAAGACCACGAAACCGCTGGCGACCAAGGCCTTCCGCGCGGCGCGCAGGTCGTTGGTGGCTTGCAGCCGCTGCACGATCAGCTGGTCCGAGCCGTGCGAGGCCATCGAGAGCACCGCGCCACCGATCACGGCGGTCAGCAGCGCGTACTGCCCGGTGAGCATGTTCGAGGAGAAGTCGAGGATCTGGAACTTGTTGGCGTCGAAGGCTTTTCCGAACCAGCCGTCCGGAAGCCTGCCGGAGATCACCCAGATCACCACGACCGCGCCGAGGATGTACCAGAGCATCTGGATCGCGTCGACCCAGACGACCGCGCGGACCCCGCCGAAGAAGCTGTAGAGCACCATCGCGATACCGAGCCCGACCACGATGGTCCAGTACGAGACGTTCAGGCCGTAGGCCGCCATCACGACCTTGATCGGGATCGCGGTGGCGAACAGCCGGATGCCGTCGGCCAGCGTCCGGGTGAGCAGGAAGGTCACCGACGCGGTGCCCTGCAATCCGCTGCCGAACCGTTTGCCCAGGAAGGCGTACGCGGTGACCAGATTGCCCGCCACGTAGCGCGGCAACAGCACCATCGACACCACGATCCGGCCGACGATGTAGCCGATCGCCAGCGCCAGGTACGTCATCCCGCCGTCGCCGGGGGTCGCGATGTAGGCCACCGTCGGCACGGAAAGCACGGTGAGGGTGGACGTCTCCGCGGAGACCACCGAGAGGCAGGCCACCCACCAGGAGATCTTGCCTTCGCCGACGAAGTAGTCGGAGCCGGATTTCTGTTTGCCGCCGATCCAGACGCCCAACAGGGGCATACCGACCAGAAAAAGCCCGATGATCGCGAGGTCAAGTGCGCGCATCCGTATCTCCTATCGCTCGCCGGTCGTCGCCGCCACCCGTAGCCGGGTCACGGTTGAGTCATGAGGCGCGGGCAGTCGCAGGGGGCCCGCGCCAGGGGTGATGCTGCCGAGCAGCCGGTCGCCCCGGGCCCCGGTCGCCGACGGGAGATTCCCCGGGACGCCGGACCAGGTCAGCCAGCCGAGCAGAATGGTCAGGTATGCCTCTTTGCCCGCGCGTGGCAGGCCGTGGTCGTCGCTGGTCTTCAAGGCCGCGCCGGGCAGATTCCGGGCGAGCGCGGCCATCAGCGCCGGGTTGTCGGCGCCGCCACCGGAGACGATCAGCGTGGCGATGTCATGGCGACGGCATTCCGCGGCGATCGTCACCGCGGTCAGCTCGGTCAGGGTCGCCAGGAGATCTTCCGCGCCGACAGGCGGGAGTCCGTCGAGCGCCCTGTCGAGGTACGCGCCGTGGAACAGTTCCTTGCCGGTGGATTTCGGCGGCGCGGCCGCGTAGTACGGGTCGAGCAGCAGTTTCGCTAGCAGGTCGGGCCGGACGGTGCCGCGCAGGGCGAGCGCGCCGTCGAGGTCGGCGCGCTGTCCGGTGGCGCGGTGCGCGGCGAGGTCCATCAAGGCGTTGCCGGGTCCGGTGTCGTAGGCGAGCACGGCACCGTCGGCGGGGACCACGGTGATGTTCGCGATACCGCCGATGTTGAGCGCCGCGACCGGGCCGAGCGCCGCCATTTCCCGTAGCCACAAGGCGTCCAGCGTGCTGGCGAGCGGTGCGCCGTGCCCGCCGGCGGCGACGTCGCGCACGCGGAGGTCGGCCACGACGGGCAGCCCGGTGCGCTCGGCGATCCACGCCGGGTTGCCCAGCTGCAGGGTGCCGCGAGCGGTTCCTTCCTCGACCCAGTGGAACACCGTCTGGCCCAGTGAGGCGACGACGTCCGCGTGACCACCGGCCAGCTCCTCGACGCCGCGCGCGGCCGCCTCGCCGAAGGCCTGCCCCACCAGGGTGTCGAGTTTCGTGAGCTGCTCGGCGCTGCACGGGTTCGGCGGCAGGGCGTCGATCAAGGCCTCGCGCAGCGCCTCGGGATACGGGACTTCGAGTTTGCCGAGCGGGGAAAGCACCACCGTGTCCCCGTCGGCGCGCAGTTCGGCGGCCGCCACGTCGATCCCGTCGATCGACGTGCCGGAGATGAGCCCGATCACCCGGACCCCAGCGCCGGTGAAAACCGTCATTCGGAGTGGTCTAGCCGTCGTTCCGGAGACCGCGCAAGCGAGACTGTTTCTTCTTGTCCGAAATGAGTCCTATCCAGTGGGCGTCTCACAAGATCGGCTTCCTTCCCGTGGGGCGTCTACGGCGGGCCGTGCGCGGATGCGAGGATTGGCGCCGTGTCGAGCACCCCCTGGTTCTGGATCGTTGTCGTTGCCGTCGTGGTACTGGTCGCCGTCCTGGTGGCCGGGCTGCTCATCGCGCGCCGCCGCCGGATCAGCCTGGATGAGTCCAAGGCTGCCGACGTCGTCGAGAAGCCGAAGGGCGGCGGCTATACCGCGACAGGCGGGATCGCGCTCGCTCCTGGCGGTGAGAAGACCGAAGAGCCCGAGCATCCGGTCGAAGAGCGCCCGGAGACCGACGGCCAGCCCGCCGTCGGGGACGACGCGTCGGTGCCCCGGGATTCCGCGCAGCGCACGGTGCGCGACGTCGAACTTCCCGAGCCCGCCGAGACCTCGGCGCCCGAGCCCGAGCCCGCTCCCGTGCCCGCCGAGGAGATCGCCCCGGCCACCGGGCGCCTGGAGCGGCTGCGCGGCAGGCTGGGCAAGTCGCGTTCGGTGTTCGGGCAGAGCCTGCTCGGCCTGCTGGGCGCCGGTGACCTGGACGAGGACTCCTGGCAGGACGTCGAAGACACGCTGCTGATGGCGGACCTGGGCGCCGCGACGACCACCGAGATCGTCGAGCGCCTTCGTGAAGAGCTGAAGCGCCGCGCCGTGCGGACGTCCGAGGAGGCTCGCACCGTCTTGCAGGAGGTGCTGACCTCCGCCCTGTCGACCGACGCGGTCCGCGCCGTCCGCGCGCTGCCGCACACCGTCGACGGGAAGAAGCAGCCCGCGGTCGTGCTGGTCGCCGGGGTCAACGGCACCGGCAAGACGACCACCACCGGCAAACTCGCCCGCGTGCTCGTCGCGCAGGGGAGCACCGTCGTGCTCGGCGCGGCCGACACCTTCCGCGCCGCCGCGGCCGACCAGCTGCAGACCTGGGCCGAGCGGGTGGGCGCGGAGGTCGTGCGCGGCAAGGAAGGCGCGGACCCGGCGGCGGTCGCCTTCGACGCCGTCAAACGCGGCACCGAGGCGGGCGTCGACGCGGTCCTGGTCGACACCGCCGGCCGTCTGCACACCAAGACCGGCCTGATGGACGAGCTGGGCAAGGTCAAGCGAGTCGTCGAGAAGCAGGCGAAGGTCGACGAGGTGCTGCTGGTGCTCGACGCCACCACCGGGCAGAACGGGCTGATGCAGGCCCGCGTGTTCTCGGAGGTCATCGACGTCACCGGCATCGTCCTGACCAAGCTGGACGGCACCGCGAAGGGCGGCATCGTCTTCCAGGTGCAGCGCGAACTCGGGGTGCCGGTCAAGCTGGTCGGCCTCGGCGAGGGGCCGGACGACCTGGCGCCGTTCGAGCCCGGCGCCTTCGTTGAAGCGCTTCTGAGCAGCTAGCCAATGCTATGAAAGGTCCTTTCCTTGCAAAATTTGCAAGGAAAGGACCTTTCATAGCGCGCGCTCAGGCCGTGACAGGGACGGTCTCGCCTGTTTCGACCGGAGCGGCCTTCTTGTCCCGCATCACCAGGAAGGCGACCATCGCCGCCGCCAGTACGCCCACGGCGCTGATCAGGAACGTCGTCGACATCGCCGAGGTGAACGACTCGCGGGCCGCCGCGATGAGGCCGTCTTGGCCGGTGGCGAACGCGTCGCCGATCGAGAGCCGCGCCTGAGCCGGGGCCGACTCGGGCATGTGCGAGGTGAACAGGCTCGACACGACACTGCCCAGGATCGCGATGCCGAGCGCGGCGCCCAGCTGCTGGATGGTGTCGTTGAGCGCGGAGCCGACACCGGCCTGCTCCTCCGGAACCTCGCCCATCAGTGCGGAGATCGCCGCAGGCATCGCCAGTCCGCCACCGGCGCCGAGCAGGAACAGCGCGATCGCCGGCAGCAGGAAGCCCGAAGTCGTCGAAACGGTGCCGAGCATGCCGAACCCGCCGGCCATCACGATCATGCCGGCCGTGGTCAGCGCGCGGTTGCCGATCTTCTGGCCCAGCGTGGCGCCGAGGGTGTTGCAGAGCAGCGACGCGAGGGCCATCGGGATGAAGGCCAGGCCCGCCTGGGTCGGGGTGTAGCCGAGGACGAACTGCAGGTACTGGGTCAGGAGCAGCAGCAGGCCGCCGTTGCCGATCTGCACCAGCGTGAGCGACAGGCTGCCGCCGCTGAAGTTGCGCTTGCCGAACAGCTTGAGCGGGACCATCGGCGACGGCGTGTGCCGCTCCCAGAGCACGAACCCGGCCAGGCTCACCACCGCGATCGCCAGCGGGACCAGGGTCCCGGCTTCGGTGAAGCCGTGCTTGGGCAGTTCGATGATCGTCCAGATCAGCGCGACCATGCCGGTCGCGGACAGGATCGCGCCGAGCGGGTCGGGCTTCTGCCAGGGACCCTTCGATTCCGGCATCAGCGTGAACGCGGCGATGACGGCGATGACGACGATCGGCACGTTGATCAGGAAGACCGCGCCCCACCAGAACCACGCGATCAGCACACCGCCCAGCACCGGGCCGCCGATCAGGCCGAGCATCGCGACCGCGCTCCACGCGGCCATCGCCTTGCGGCGCTCTTCGTCGTCGAAGACGGTGATCAGGATCGACAGCGTGCTCGGCATGATCAGCGCGCCGCCGACGCCCATCACCGCGCGGGACGCGATCAGTTCGAGCGGATTCGCGGCGAACGCGGCGACGAGTGAGGCCACTCCGAACAGGAGGAGGCCGATGACCATCACCTTCCGGCGGCCGAACCGGTCCCCGAGGCTTCCCGAGGTGAGCAGCAGGCCGGCGAACACCAGGATGTAGGAGTCCAGGATCCACTGCGTGTCCTGGGCGCTCGCCCCGAGGTCTTCGGCGAGCGGCGGCACGGCGACCGTCAGCACCATGTTGTCCACGACCAGCACGAGCGTGCTCAGGCACAGCACGATCAGGATCCACCAGCGGCGCGGGTCGCGCCTTTCCGGCTCGTTCATCGGGATACCCCCAGAGATGGTTGCGTACGTTGTTCGGTTGATGCGCACACTGTACGCAGATAGAAACATCGTTCGCAAGGGGGCACGTCGTGCGCTAGGGTGGGGCCATGGCAACGGAGGAACGAACGATCCAGTCGGTGTGGACGCGGCCCCGCCGCAAGCGGGATCAGCCCGCGTTGAGCCAGTCGCAGATCGTCGCCGAGGCCGTCCGGATCCTGGACGCCGAAGGGGTCGACGCGCTGAGCATGCGCAGGCTCGGCACCGCGCTGAACGCGGGCGCGACCTCGCTCTATCGCCACGTGGCCAACCGCGACGAGCTGATCGAGCTGGTCGTCGACGAGGTCTACGGCGAAATCACCGTGCCGGACGGCGACGATCCGGAGAGGTGGCGGGAGGCGGTCGTCGTCGGCGCGCAGAGCGTCCGCGCCATGATCCTGCGGCACCCTTGGGTCGCTTCACTGCTCGGCTCGGTCGGCCTGTCGTACCTCGGGCCGAACGTCATGCGGCTCAACGAGCGGCTGCTGGCCGTCTTCGTGACCGCGGGCTTCCCCGGCGACGAGGTCGAGCAGGCGATCAGCGCGGTCATCTCCTATGTCGTCGGCATGGGAACGACCGAGGCGGCTTGGCTGACCACCGTCGCGAGAAGCGGCAGGAGTGAACGAGAGTGGGCGGAGCAGCTGCGCCCCGCCGTCGAAGCCGCGGCACAGGAGCATCCGTACCAGCGGGAACGGATCGCCAAGAGCGACGCCGATCCGGAGCGGCTTCGCGACGAGAAGTTCCGCTACGGCCTGGAGAGGATGCTCGACGGTTTGGAGACCAGGCTCAAACGGTGACCCCGTCACGCGAAAGGGTGGAGCCGAGCGAGTTCGCGATCCGCTGGACGACGGGCGCGATCCGCTCGACGGCCTCCACCGTGAGCCGTCCCGAAGGCCCGGACACCGAGACGGCCGCCGGCACCGGAGCGCCCGGGACCGCGACGGCCACGCAGCGGACGCCCAGTTCCTGCTCGGCTTCGTCGAGCGCGTACCCCTGCTCGGCGATCTTCGCCAGCTCACGCAGGAGCGCGTCCTGGTCGGTGAAGGTGTGTTCGGTGTAGGAAGGCATGCCGGTCCTGGCGAGCAGCGCCGTGACGTCGTCGGAGGGCAGGTGCGCGAGCATCGCCTTCCCCACGCCGGTGCCGTGCGGCAGGAGACGGCGGCCGACCTCGGTGAACATCCGCATCGAGTGTTTCGACGGCACCTGGGCGACGTAGACGACCTCGTCCCGCTCCAGGACGGCGAGGTTCGCGGTCTCGCCGACCTCGTCGACCAGTTCCGCGAGCAGCGGCCGGGCCCACGAGCCAAACTGCATGCTGGCGTTCTCACCCAGCCGGATGAGCCGGGCGCCCAGCGCGTACCGGCGGTTGGTGTTCTGCCGGACGTAGCCCAGGTCCACCAGTGTCCTGATCAGGCGGTGGATGGTCGGCATCGGCAGCCCGGACAGCGTCGCCAGCTCCGAAAGGCTGGCCTCGCCGCCGGTGTCCGCGAGATGCTCGAGGAGCTCGAAGGCCCGCTGAAGTGACTGGACGCCGCCATCGCGCCCGTTCTTCTCCGCTGCCACCGTGGTACTCCTAACGTCGGCGTTGATGTTCCGCTATGCAGAAACTATAGTCCGTCATGTAAAACCGTAGGGACGTTATTTATCCGAACTCGGGGTGTTTCTCATGTCTGACCAGATCTCAGCCCAGGTGCTCGGTGCGCCCGTCGAGCGTGGGAGCGAGATCCTCACGCCGGAGGCCCTCGCCTTCCTCGCGGGTCTGCACGAGGCTTTCGCCGGCCGTCGTGACGAACTGCTGCAGGCCAGGAGCAAGCGCCGCGAGGAGGCCCGGACCACCGGCAAGCTCGACTTCCTTCCCGAGACCAAGGAGGTCCGCGAGGGCGACTGGAAGGTCGCCGAGGCGCCGCCCGCGCTGCGCGACCGCCGCGTCGAGATCACCGGTCCGACCGACCGCAAGATGACCATCAACGCGCTGAACTCCGGCGCCAAGGTCTGGCTCGCCGACCTCGAAGACGCGAACACGCCGCACTGGGCGAACGTCGTCTCCGGCCAGGTCAACCTGTACGACGCCGTCCGCGAGGACATCACGCTGGAAAGCGGCGGCAAGAGCTACGCGCTGAAGGACGACGTCGAACACGCGACCATCGTCGTCCGCCCGCGCGGCTGGCACCTCGACGAACGCGGCCTGTCCTTCGGTGGTCGCCAGGCCGTCGGCGCCCTGGTCGACTTCGGTCTCTACTTCTTCCACAACGCGCAGGAACTGCTCAACCGCGGCAAGGGCCCGTACTTCTACCTGCCGAAGATGGAGAGCCACCTCGAAGCCCGGCTCTGGAACGACGTCTTCACCCACTCGGAGAAGACGCTCGGCATCGAGCACGGCACCGTCCGCGCGACCGTGCTGATCGAGACCATCCCGGCCGCTTTCGAGATGGAGGAGATCCTCTACGAACTGCGCGAGCACGCGTCCGGTCTGAACGCCGGCCGCTGGGACTACCTGTTCAGCGTCATCAAGTACTTCCGCGACGCGGGTGAGAAGTTCGTGCTGCCGGACCGCAACTCGGTCACCATGACCGCGCCGTTCATGCGCGCCTACACCGAACTGCTGGTGCGCACCTGTCACAAGCGGGGCGCGTTCGCGATCGGCGGCATGGCCGCGTTCATCCCGAACCGCAAGGACCCCGAGGTCACCGCAGCCGCGCTCGACAAGGTCCGCGCGGACAAGAGCCGTGAGGCGGGCGACGGCTTCGACGGTTCCTGGGTCGCGCACCCGGGCATGGTCGACATCTGCCGTGAGGAGTTCGACAAGGTCCTCGGCGACAAGCCGAACCAGCTCGACCGGACCCGCGACGAGGTGTCCGTCACCGCCGACCAGCTGCTCGACGCCGCTTCGACGCCGGGTGGCGCCACCGCGGCCGGTCTGCGCGCCGCCGTCGACGTCGGTATCCGCTATATCGCGTCCTGGCTTTCCGGCAACGGCGCGGCGGCGATCCACAACCTGATGGAGGACGCGGCCACCGCGGAGATCTCGCGTTCGCAGGTGTGGCAGTGGGTGCGCAACGGCACGCAGCTCGACACCGGTGACAAGGTGACCGAAGAGCTCGTGCGAGGCGTGCTGGCCGAGGTCCGCGGGGATCTGGCCGCGGAGATCAAGCCGGAGCTGCTGGAGCCCGCCGTCGAGCTGTTCGAGCAGGTCGCGCTCGCCGACGAGTTCCCGGACTTCCTGACCCTGCCCGCCTACGAACGGATCAAGTAGACAGATGGGGAACGGGCGGCTCACCGAGGACGTTTACACCGCCGCTGACGCGCGCCTCGCCGAGGCCGACGCGCGCGTCACGGCCGAATATCCCGGCGAGCCGCCCGGCCGCCAGCCCGTGCACACCGTGTACGTGCCCGCGTCGCGATACAAGACGCGGCTCGTGGCGGATTGGGGCAAGCAGGCCCTGCGGGTCTTCGGCGAACACGCCGACCAGCTGGGCCTGGACGCGGACATCGCCGACCGGGTCAGGACCAAACTCCT
This sequence comes from Amycolatopsis thailandensis, assembly GCF_042723255.1. NCBI lineage: Bacteria > Bacillati > Actinomycetota > Actinomycetes > Pseudonocardiales > Pseudonocardiaceae > Amycolatopsis > Amycolatopsis thailandensis. The sequence goes on along the minus strand of NZ_JBHXJK010000032.1, from coordinate 15,125 downwards.
GACCGAGCCGATCGAAGATCTGCGGATCGACTTCGAGGACGGCCTCGGCAGGCCGGGCGACGACGAGGAGGACGCCACCGCGCTCGCCGCGGGGCGGACTCTCGCCGTCACCGGCGGGACGCCGTTCGTCGGGATCCGGTTCAAGAGTTTCGAGCAGGCGACCCGGCGCCGCGGCATCCGCACCCTCGACCTCTTCCTGGCCGGTCTGCTGGAAAGCGGGCCGCTGCCGGAAGGCTTCGTCGTCACGCTGCCGAAGGTGACCGCCGTCGAGCAGGTCGAGGTGGCGGCGGATGTCCTGGAGCGCCTCGAATCCGCGTACGGCCTGCCCGAAGGCTCCTTGCGGTTCGAGGTCCAGATCGAGACCGCTCAGTCCATTGTGGACCTCGATGGGACGGTCGCGGTGCCGCGGATCATCCAGGCCGCGCGCGGCCGGTGTTCGGGACTGCACTACGGGACCTACGACTACAGCGCCGGGCTCGGGATCAGCGCCGAGTACCAGAGCATGGAACACCCGGCCGCCGATTTCGCCAAGCAGCTCATGCAGGTTTCGGCCGCGGGCACCGGTGTCCGGCTTTCCGACGGCTCGACGAACAAACTGCCCGTCGGCGACGCGATCCTCCCGGCCTGGCGCGAACATCTGCGGCTGGTGCGGCGCTCCCTGGAGAACGGCTTCTACCAGGGCTGGGACCTGCACCCGCACCAGCTGCCGACCCGGTTCGCGGCGACGTACGCGTTCTTCCGCGAGGGGTTCCCGGCGGCGCTGGGCCGCTTGCGGGACTACGCCGACCAGACCGGCCGCGGGGTGCTGGACGAGCCGGCGACCGCTCAGGCTTTGGCGAGCTTCTTGTTGCGTGGCTTGGATTGCGGTGCCGTGGACGCGGGGGAGTTGTCGTTCTCCCGGGCCGAGTTGGACGGCTACGCGCGACGGACCGTGTGAGCAGCCCGTCCCGTCGCGCGTTGCTGATCCACGAGTTCGTCGACGCAGAACTCCGTGCGAGCGAACAGGTCGTGCTGCGGGATCCGGACGGACAGGATCAGCTGGTCAGGATCTTCCTTTGAGCGCGCCGTGATAGGTCGCGAGCACTTCGTCCAGTGAGCCGTGCGCGCGGATCCGGCCCTCGTCCATCCAAAGTGCGGTGGTGCAGAGTTCCCGCAGCAGCTCGTCGGAGTGTGAGGCGAACACCAGGACGCCGGAGCGGCGGGCGAGGTCGACCAATCGTTCGCGCGCCTTGGCGAGGAACGCGGCGTCGATCGCGCCGAGTCCTTCGTCGAGGATGAGGATCTCGGGGTCGATGGTGGTCACCACGCCGAGCGCGAGCCGCACCCGCATACCGGCGGAGTAGGTGCGCAAAGGCAGGTGCAGATAGTCGCCGAGTTCGGTGAACTCCGCGATGTCGTCGACCCGTTTCGCCATCTGCTTGCGGGACATGCCGAGGAACAGGCCCCGGATCAGGATGTTCTCGTGGCCCGAGACCTCGGGATCGAGTCCTACGCCGAGATCGAACACCGGCGCGATCCTGCCGACGACCCTCGCGGTGCCCCGGGTCGGTTCGTAGATGCCCGACAGCAACCGCAGGAGAGTGGACTTCCCGGCGCCGTTGTGCCCGACCAGGCCGACTCGATCGCCGTCGCGCAGCGACAGGGAGATGTCCCGCAGGGCCTCGATGATCGGGACTTTCGCGTCGGTGCCGATCTTGCCGCCGACCTTGCCGAGTACCCGCTTCTTGAGTGACCTGGTCTTGGCGTCGAAGATCGGGAAGTCGACGTAGGCGCTCTCTACCTCGATGCTCACCATGGTGCCGCCTCCTCGTCGTCGTAAAATGCGAACGGAAGTTATCATTCGCATCTGGTGCGGTAACGTGCGGCCGGTGAGTCAGCCATCCGCCGATCAGGGGTTCCGTCCGCCGCAACAGGCCCGCAGCCGGGAGTCCTTGCAGAAGGTGCTGGCCGCCGCCGAACACGTCCTGGCGGTTCAGGGCATCGAGGAGTTCACCGTCGGGGCGGTCGCGGAGCAGGCGGGCATGTCGGTGGGGGCGATCTACCGCCGGTTCTCCGGCAAGCACCAGCTGCTGTACGCGGTGAAGGACCAGCTGCTCGGGCAACTCGAGACCGGTGTCGCCGAAGCGCTGCGCGCGGCAGGGCCCGGCCTGGGCGAGATCGTCGGCGCGTTCGCCCAGTCGCTGGCGGACACCTTCGCCCGCCGGGACCGGATCTTCCCCGAACTGCTCGACAACCAGCGCGCCGAGGGGCGCGATCGTGGCCTCCAGGCGCTGGCCACCATCCAGGACGCTTTCGTGGACGCCGTTCGGCGCTGTCTTCCGGAGATTCGCTGGCCGGACCAGGAGCAGGCCGTCCGCATGACGGCTCGAACCGTCATCGGTTCCTGTGTGCACCGGGCCGCCAGTGGCCGATTCTGGCCGGATGGCCTGACCTGGAGCGAGTGGGCCGCCGAAACGACCGGGATGGCGCTGGCCTATCTGACTTCGCCGGGGGAAAGCGGCCCTCGCAATTAGTCCTCTGAATGCGGGGCCGGGGTGGCGCCGAGCGTCAGGGCAGTGTCCCGAGCGCCACGTTCGAGACTGTGAGCGTCCCAAGCGTGGCGCTCGGGACGCTGCTCGCCGATCCGGCGCGGGGAAGCCGCGCACCCGCCTGGCACGACGCATTTGCCTTATCCCGCATGGGTTTCTCGGGTCATGGCTGTCGGGTCGCGTCGGGGTGATCACGCAGGCTTTGCTGATCTAGGGGGAGTTCTATCGGGATTGGGCAGTTAGGCGGCCGTTGATGGACAGTCTCGGATCGCTGATTCTCGATCAGTGGAGGTTGTGGGACAGGAGCGTCCCCGTTCTGCCGTTGATCAACGGCATCCCTGAGTGGATGACCGTGTCGTTTCAGGCGGCGGGTGAGATGGGCATGGCGAGGGGCCCGTCGCCGGTGTGGCCGACGGGCTCCTCGGGTCATGCGGATCAGGCGGGGGCGCGGTGGAGGGTGTTGCGCCGGATTCGTTGTAGCGGGTCCAAGTACTGGGGTGGGATGAACTCCGGTAGCCCGTCGGCCGCCATGCGGACGTGCCAGTCGCCGTGGTGGATCAGGCGGTGGTGGAAGCCGCAGAGGAGCACGAGGTTGCGGAGATCGGTCGGGCCGCCGTCTGCCCAGTGGTGAATGTGGTGGGCGTGGCAGTTCTTCGGTTTTCGGTGACACCCGGGGAAGGCACAGCCCCGGTCCCGGATGTTCAGGGCGCGGCGTTGGCCTGGGGTGACGAACCGTCTCAACCGTCCCACATCAAGAGGTTCACCGGCCGCGTTCATCACCACGGGCAGCATCAAGCAGTCGCAGGCGGCCATCCGGGCGTCGCGGGCTGTCATCTCCCCGACAAAGTCGAGGCAGGCTTTCCCGATCCCGGTCTTGAGCTCTTCCAGGCCGATGGTGACGTGCACGAGGGTCCGGTATCCGCTCGTGCCGGGCTGATCCGGGCACGCGATCGCCAGATCGAGAAGCTCGGCCCACGCATCGCCCTGGCGCTCGCATTTCATCCGCAGATCTGCCTGGCCGAACTCGTCCACCGGACGAGGTCTCGCGTACGCCTCCAGCGCAGCCGCGGTGCGAGCTCCCAGTTCGTCGTCGAGGAGGCCGGTGAGTGTCCAGAACCCGTCTCGACGGCGTTCCAGGGTGATTTCGCGGCGTGGCTGTTTCGGTTCGGGTTCTTTGGGTTCGTTGCCGTCGGGGTCGAGCCAGCCGAGGATTTCCTCTTCGGCCTTCGTCACCTGCCGGGGCCCCGCGTCCCGGGCCAGGTTGGCCAGGACTTTCTCCGCGTGCTCCCGGTCTTCCGCGGAGGTGTCGGCCGGGAGTCTTTTCAGGATGTCCAGGATCTGGTCGATCCGGTGCTCACCGATGAGCCCCTCGGCCGCCACCTCGGCCGTGGTGGGCGCGACAGCCGGGACCTCACTACCATCCAGGGCCCGGGTCGGGTTCAACGCGATCGCCCGCTTCACGATCGGCCCCGCCTCAGCCCGCGACAATCCCGCCACATCGGCGAACCACGCCGCCGTCGACCCATACCCATACAAGTCTTTCGAGCCCCGAGACTCGATCTCCGCCAGAAACCGCCCCATCGCGGCCGACGCCACCCGCGTCACCCGCAGAAACTGCCGCACGCCATGCGCAAGCTCCAGCTCGCCGGCACGCCACAACTCCTGCGGCAGTTCAGGAAGGAAGGTCTCGGACACCCCTCCATAATACACCCACATTTCGAACACGTGTTCGTAATTTTAAGTCACCACTAACTCGCGCATTTCCCACTGACGAGTGAACCCAAGCACAATTAGGCGACTAAATGCGTCACGTGAACGCGACGCGGTTCCAAAGTCCCTGCATTTAGTCGGCTAAATGCTTCACATAACGATGGCACGGCACGAAAATCGGCCCGTCCGGTCCGAAAGCCGGATTGTCGAACAAGCCGCCATCGACCCATCCGCATCGCTCGTAGAACCGACGCGCCCGCGCGTTCCCCGGCGCCACGGCGAGCCAGGCGCGGGAATGACCGCCGGCGCCCACGAGCCGTTCGGCCTCCGCGAGCAGCGTCCCGGCCACCCCGCTCCCGCGATGATCCGACGAGACGTACACCTGCTCGACCTCGTCGCCGACGACCATCACGAACCCCGCGACCTCGTCGCCGACCATGGCGACGGAAGTGTCGGCGACGCGTTGAGCCGCCCGCTCATGGAACGACTCGCGCGTGCGGACCCGGACAAGTGCTTCGGGCACGTTGCCGAGATGGCCGTCCCGCCAGCCGTGGTACCAGATTTCCGCGACGGCGTCGGCGTCCGCGGGGGTCGCCGGCCGGAACACCGCAAAGGAGGACATACCCGGAGTTTAGGGAACCAGCGCGCCGATCCGCCGCTCCACTTCGTCCGCGCTCGCGTTCCCGGCGACGAGTGTCACGACCTGGTCCCCGTGGGAGGCGAGCAAGGTCGGATATCCCGTGACACCCAGTTCCCGCGCCCGCCGGAAGTCGTCCGCGGCGGAAACCCGGTCCAGCGCGGCTTCGACGGCGTCCCCGTCCAAGCCTGCCCGCTGCGCGACCACGCGATACGTCGAGACCTCGGACAGGCTCAGTCCGTCGAGGTAGAAAGCCTCCTGCAGCAAGGCCGCGAGCCGCACGGCGCGGTCCGGCGCGACTTCGCGCAGCGCGGCCATCCCGCAGGCGGCGGCCTCGGAATCCATGACGAACTCGCCGTCGGCGATGAGCCGCTCGTAGCTTTCCCCGAACGGCGCCCCGGTGCGGCGGGTGATCTCGGCGTTGGCTCCCTGGACATAGCCGAACTGCCGGATCGGCACGCGGCGCCCGCCGAGGAACAAGCCGCCGGAAACCACTTCGACCGGCAGGTCCGGATGCCGGTGCGCGACGTCGGCCATGGTCCTGGCGAACCCGTAGGACCAGCCGCAGTACGCGTCGAAGACATAGATGAGCCTCATGACGAGACCCAACGATGTCTGACCAGTCAGATATTCCTAACGGAGCCGGGGGAGCGCGTCACGGGCGGAATGGCTCAGCGTCCGCAGGTCCTGGGCGAACCGTTCGCGATGGTCCGCGGGCAGCGGGTCGAGGAAGAGCCGCTGGATGTTCTCGACGTGCACCAGCGCGGCCCGGACGGTCGTCTCCTCGCCCTTCGCCGTCAGCCGGACGAGTTGCACGCGGCGGTCTTCGGGGTCGGCGGTGCGGACGACCAGGTCGAGCGTGGTCATCCGGTCGACCAGCCGCGTCGCGCCGCCGGTGGTCAGCACCTGCTCCTGCGCGATCGCGCGCATACTCATCCCGGCCTCGCCCGACCGGCCGACGATCAGCAGGACCTCGAACATCAGATGCGAGATCCCGCATTCGGCTTCCAGCGCGCGGCCGAGCAGGTATTCGAGCCGGTTCGCCGCGCCCATCATCCGCCCGAAAGCGACCACACGCGGATCGTAGGCGGCTTCTTTCGCCGTGGTGATGCCCATTTCAGCTCCCTGCCGACAAGGCCAAATAGACGTCGAGCTGTTCGGTGAACTCGGTCAGATCGGTGCCGAGCAGTTCGCTCGCCCGGCCGATCCGGTACCGCAAGGTGTTGACGTGGACGTGCAGTGCCCGCGCGGCCCGCGTCGGTGAGCCGGAGCATTCCAGGAACACGCGCAAGGTGTGCACCAGATCGGTGCCCTGTTCGGCGTCGTAGCTCAGCAAGGGGCCCAAGACCCGTCGCCGCAACGCCGTCCGGAGGTCGTCGGGCGCGCCTGCCAGCAGCAGCCGGTGCATGCCGATCTCGCCGCCGTGGACGACCTCGACCGTGCCGGGCCGTTCCGCCGCCACGGCCAGCGCGTAGCGCGCGACCTCTTTCGCGCCCCGCAGCACGGAAACCGGGGAACGGTCGCTGATCCCGATCAGCACCCGGCGGCACGGCAGCAGCGACTTCACTTCCGCCAGCGCGGAGGTCACCGTGGCCGGCCAGTCCTCCGGCCATTCGCCGTCGTCCTCGGCCACCGCCCAGGTCGTCTCCCCGGCGGGCCCGACGAGGGCGCCCGGCGGGAGTAGCTCGGTCAGGATCCCGCGCGCCGCTTCGGATCCTTCGGTGCGGGCGACGACGACGCGCAGATCGCCGCGCAGACCGGTCGCGGTCAAGGCCGCGTGCGGATCACTTCCTTCGTCGAGCGCGGCGAGCAACGGTTCGAGCACCCTGTCGGTGACCGCGCGGACCTCGTCCGCCCGCGTGCGCGCGAGCCCGATCAGCCCGGCGAGTTCCTCGGCGATCTCCGCCTGGGCGGCGGTCAGCGCGCCGCCGATCGCGAGCAGCCACGGCAACGCATGCCTGCCGCCGACCGGCCGGACGGAGACGTCGTCCGCCTCCAGGGAACGTCCGCCCGCGGCGACGAACCGCCGCACCAGATCGGTCGCCGTCCCGGTCGGCACCACCCAGCAGGGGAGACCGATCTCCGCGCGCGCCCGCGCCAGCAGCGTTTCCACCGACGCGTCTTCCGTCGCCGCTGAAAGCAAACGTTTGCGAGCGCCTTCCGCGGCCGCGGCCAACGCCAGCACGACCCGTTCGGTGACGACCGAGAACGACAGATCCGTCGGCACCTCCAGCAACGGAATCCCGTGTCGCGTGCAGGCTTCGGCGAGGTCTTCGGGGATCCCGTCGGAGTCCGCTCCGGATGCCGCCAGCGCCGCGGCCCCGGCCTTCGCCAGCGCGGCCACGAAGGCCTCGGAATCACCGGGCCCGCGCCACCACAGCAACCCGCTCAGGACGAGCTCGCCCGCCGACACGTACCGCCCGGGGTCGGGCAGTTCGGTGACGTAGATCCGGGACACCGGACGGTCGAGCAGAGCCGTCCCGGCGCGCACACGCAAGCGCAACCCGGGTAGCGCGAGCAGAGTTTTCACGGTCGTCATCAGGTTTGTAGGAAACCACAAATCGACCGGCCCGTGCTGGGGAGATTTCATGCTTCGGCACCGTTGCCGCCATACGGGCGCAGGGCGTCTACTGAGTCAGCCGTCACAGCACTCCGCCGAACCGAGGAGCCCGAGAGTGGATTTCCTGCGCCCCAGCTCGCTGACCGAGGCGCTCGCCGTCAAGGCCGAGCGACCCGACGCGGTACCCATCGCGGGCGGCACGGACGTCATGGTGGAGCTCAATTTCGACCACCGTCGTCCCGGCGCGCTGCTCGATCTGAACCGCGTCACGGAACTCGCCGAGTGGACCGAGAGCGACGGCGAGATCCGGCTCGGCGCTTCCGTGCCCTACGTCCGGGTGATCGCTGAGCTGGGTGAAGTTCTGCCCGCGTTGGCGATGGCCTCGCGCACCGTCGGTTCGCCGCAGATCCGCAACCGGGGCACCGTCGGCGGGAACCTGGGCGCCGCCTCGCCCGCCGGCGACACGCATCCCGTGCTGCTCGTGCTCGGCGCCGAGGTCGAGGCCGCGTCGGTGCGCGGAACACGCAGGATCCCGGCCGAGGAGTTTTACCTCGGCGTCAAACGCAACGCCCTCGAACCCGACGAGCTGATCACCGCGGTGTACCTGCCCGCCGTGGTCGGGCCGCAGCAGTTCGCCAAGGTCGGGACGCGCAACGCGATGGTCATCGCGGTCTGCTCGTTCGCGTTGGCCCTGCACCTGGACACCCGCGAGATCCGCGCGGCCGTCGGCTCCGCGGCCCCGACCCCGCGCCGGGCGGCCGCCGCCGAAGAATTCCTCTCCGCCGAACTTCCCTGGTCCACCAAGGCTTCCGTCGCGGATTCGGTCAAACGCCGGTTCGGCGAGCTGGTGTCGGAGGCGGCGTCGCCGATCGACGACGTCCGCGGCAGCGCCGACTACCGCAAGCACGCGTTGTCCGTCCTGGCGCGGCGGACGCTGACCTGGGCGTGGAACGACTTCCAGAAGGGTGAACGCGAGTGCGCGTGAACGTGACGATCAACGGCGAGTCCCGCCAGGCCGACGACGTCTGGGAGGGCGAGAGCCTGCTCTACGTGCTCCGCGAGCGGCTCGGCCTCCCGGGCTCAAAGAACGCCTGTGAACAGGGCGAATGCGGGTCCTGCACGGTGTATCTCGACGAGGTCCCGGTGTGCTCGTGCCTGGTCGCGGCCGGGCAGGTCGAGGGCCGCGAGGTCCGCACGGTCGAAGGACTGGCCGAGGGCGACAAGCTCGACCGTGTCCAGCAGTCCTTTGTGGATGCCGGTGCCGTCCAATGTGGCTTCTGCACGCCCGGTCTCGTCGTGGCCGCGCACGATCTGCTCAACCGGGTCGAGAACCCCGCCGACGAGGAGATCCGCGAGGCACTGGCGGGGAACCTGTGCCGGTGCACCGGATACGAGAAGATCCTCGACGCCGTCCGGCTGGCCGCGACAAGGGGAGGGACCGCGTGAAGACCGTCATCGAGAACGCCGCGATCGCCACCGTCGACGGCGCGGGCACCGAGCACGGCTCTGGCCACGTCGTCATCGAGAACGACCGCATCGCGGCTGTCGGCGCGGGAAAGGCGCCCGAAGGTGAGTACGACGAACGCGTCGACGGCTCCGGCTGCCTGGTCACGCCCGGCCTGATCAACACCCACCACCACCTCTACCAGTGGGCCACGCGCGGCCTCGCCGCCGATCACACGCTCTTCGAATGGCTCGTCGCGCTGTACCCGATCTGGGGAAGGCTCGACGCCGAGATCACGCACGCGGCGGCCACCGCCGGGCTCGCGCGGCTCGCGACCACCGGCTGCACGACCGTCGCCGACCACCACTACGTCTTCCCGCACGACGGCGGCGACCAGGTCGAAGCCCTCGCCGCCGCCCGGATCCGGGTCGGTGTGCGGCTGCACGTCGTCCGCGGCTCGATGGATCGGGGCGAATCGCAGGGCGGGCTCCCGCCGGACAACCTCGTCGAGGAGACGGAGGCCGCGCTGCTCGGCACCGAGGCCGCGATCGACCGGTTCCACGACGCCTCGGCCGGTGCTCATCTGCAGATCGCGGCCGGTCCGTGCTCGCCGTTCTCGGTGAGCGAGCGGCTGATGACCGGCGCGGCGGAACTGGCTCGCCGCAAGGGAGTCCGGCTTCACACGCATCTCGCCGAGACGGTCGACGAGGAGAAGCAGTGCCTCGCCGAGGTCGGCTGCACCCCGGCCGAGTACGCCGACAAGCTCGGCTGGCTCGCCGAAGACGTCTGGCTCGCGCACTCGATCCACCTCGCCCCGGACGCGATCCGGCGCCTGGGCGCCACGGGCACGGGAGCGGCGCACTGCCCGACGTCCAACGGCCGGATCGGCGCCGGGATCGCCCCGGTTCGGCAACTGCTCGACGCCGGTGTCGCGGTCGGGCTCGGCGTCGACGGCGCCGCGTCCAACGAGTCCGGCGGCCTCGGCGAGGAACTGCACCAGTCGTTGCTGCAAGCGCGCCAGCGCGGCGGACCGCGTGCGCTGACCACGCGCGAGGCGCTGTGGATGGGCACGATGGGCGGCGCCCGCTGCCTGGGCCGCGAGAAGGACTTGGGTTCGATCGAGGCAGGCAAGCTCGCCGACCTCGCGGTCTGGAACCTGAACGGCCTGAACTACGCCGGGATCACCGATCCGATCGCCGCCCTGGTGCTCGGCGCCACCCCGCCGGTCGAGCGGCTCTTCGTGGGCGGCGCGACCGTGGTGACCGGCGGGACCCTGCGCGAGGAATCCGAAGACGAGATCGCCCGTGACCTGGCCGTGGCCAGTGCGCGGCTGAGGGAGACGGTATGACCACCACCGAAGTCTCCAAGCGGACCACCGAAAACGGGGTGGGGACGAGCCCGCTGCGCCCGGACGGCACGGTCAAGGTGCGCGGCGAGTTCGCGTACTCCTCGGACCTGTGGCACGAGGACATGCTGTGGGGCGCGACGCTGCGCAGCCCGCATCCGTACGCGCGGATCACCGGTATCGACATCACCGAAGCCCTTGCCGTGCAAGGGGTCTACGCGGTGCTGACCCACGAAGACGTGCCCGGGCTGAACAAGTACGGCCTGGAGCACGCCGACCAGCCGGTGCTCGCCGTCGACGTCGTGCGCTATCAGGGTGAGCCCGTCGCACTGGTCGCGGCGGACCACCCCGAGACCGCGCGCCGCGCGATGAAGCGGATCAAGGTCTCCTACGAGGTCCTCGAACCGGTGACGGACTCCGAGAAGGCCGCCGCGGGCGAGGGCGCCGAGCTGCACCCCGGCGGGAACGTCGTGCGGTACGCCAAGATCCGTCACGGCGACCAGTCGGTGAAGGCCGATGTCGTGGTGTCGGGCGTCTACGAGGTCGGCATGCAGGATCAGGCCTTCCTCGGGCCCGAGTCCGGCATGGCGATCCCGGACACCGAAGGCGGCGTCGACCTTTATGTCGCCACGCAATGGCTGCACGTCGACCAGCAGCAGATCGTCGCCGCGCTGGGCCTGCCCAAGGACAAGGTGCGGTTGACGCTCGGCGGGGTCGGCGGCGCTTTCGGCGGCCGTGAGGATCTCTCGATCCAGGTGCACGCGTGTCTGCTGGCACTGCACACCGGCAAACCGGTCAAGATGGTCTACAACCGCGAGGAATCCTTCTACGGCCATGTGCATCGCCACCCGGCGAAGATGTACTACGAGCACGGCGCGGACAAGGACGGCCGGCTCGTTTATGTGAAGGCGAAGCTGTACCTGGACGGTGGCGCGTACGCCTCGTCGACCGGCGCGGTGGTGGCGAACGCGGCCACGCTCGGCGTCGGCCCGTACAATGTGGACAGTGCTTCGGTCGACTGCTGGGGTGTGTACACCAACAACCCGCCCTGCGGCGCGATGCGCGGCTTCGGCGCGGTGCAGGCGGGCTTCGCCTACGAGTCCCAAATGGACAAGCTCGCCGAAGCGTGCGGCGTCGACCCTGTCGACATCCGGATCCTCAACGCGATGGAGGAAGGCAGTCTCATGCCGACCGGTCAGGTGGTCGACTCGGCCGCGCCGGTGGCCGAACTGCTGGAACGCCTGCGCGCCAAGCCGTTGCCTGTCCAGCACGAGGATCTGGACCTGCGCCGGATGCCCGGCGGCGTCTCCAACACCACGCACGGCGAAGGCGTCGTCCGGGGTGTCGGCTACGCGGTCGGCATCAAGAACATCTGCTTCTCCGAGGGTTTCGACGACTACTCGACGGCCCGTGTGCGGCTGCAGCTCGTCGGCGGCGAACCCGCGGCGACCGTGCACACCGCCGCCTGCGAGGTCGGCCAGGGACTCGTGACGATCATGCAGCAGATCGTCCGGACCGAACTCGGCATCGAGCAGGTGACGATCCTGCCGATGGACACCAACATCGGCAACGGTGGTTCGACGTCGGCGTCGCGCCAGAGCTACGTCACGGGCGGCGCCGTTCAGGCCGCCTGCGTCGCGGTCCGCTCCGGGCTGCACAAGCATCTCGCCGGCAAGCTCGCCGCGGACGGCAAGCTGAACGTCGTCGCGAACAAGGTGGTCTCCGTCGACGGCAGCGTGCTGGCGGACCTCGCCGACGTCCTCGGCGACGAGGTCTTCGACGAGACCGTCGAATGGCGTCACCGGCCGACGACGCCCATCGATCCCGAGACAGGACAAGGCAACGCGCACGTCCAGTACGGTTTCGCGGCGCACCGCGCGGTGGTGGACGTCGACACCGAACTCGGGCTGATCAAGGTCGTCGCGCTCGACTGCGCGCAGGACGTCGGCAAGGCGCTCAACCCGCAGGCGGTGCTCGGCCAGATCCAGGGCGGTTCCGCGCAGGGGCTCGGGCTCGCGGTGATGGAGGAGATCCAGACCGTGGACGGGAAGATCCGCAACCCGTCGTTCACCGACTACCTGATCCCGACCGTGCTGGACATGCCGCCGATGGACATCGACGTCCTGGAACGGCCCGATCCCAACGCGCCGTACGGTCTGCGCGGGGTCGGCGAACCGCCGACGATCTCGTCCACCCCGGCGATCGTCGCGGCCATCCGCGCGGCCACCGGGCTGGCGCTGCCCCGTGTCCCGGTGCGTCCCGAGCATCTCACCGGCACCTGACATCCGTACTTTTTCGAGCTAGGAGCACATCCGTGGGTACCCGTCTGTCCATTTCGGAGTCCGACGAGCAGAAATGGCTCGCCGAAGCCGTCCAGCTGGCCACCGCGAACGTCGAAAGCGGCGGCGGCCCGTTCGGCGCGATGATCGTCCGCGACGGTTCGGTGCTGGCCACCGGGACCAACCAGGTGACGCCGACGCTGGACCCGACGGCGCACGCCGAGGTCGTCGCGATCCGCGCGGCCTGCCAGGCGATCGGCGACCACAAGCTCGACGGCTGCGTCCTCGTCACCTCGTGCGAGCCCTGTCCGCTCTGCCTTTCCGCCGCGCTCTGGGCGCGTGTCGGCAAGGTCGTCTACGCCGCCGACCGCCACGACGCGGCCGAGGCGGGCTTCGACGACCGCGAGTTCTACGAGCTCTTTTCCCGCCCGCGCGAGACCTGGTCACTACCCGTCGGCCAACTGTCCCTTCCGGACTCTTTCGCGCCTTTCCAGGCCTGGCTGTCGAAACCCGACAAGAAGGCTTACTAGATCTTTCCCGCCCCACAACGTTGTGGAGTAGGCATGACCCAATTAGGTACAGAGCGTCCCCACCTGCCCTCGTCCGAGCCGGGGCGGCTGTCCGGGCTCGACCGCTGGTTCAAGATCTCCCACCGCGGCAGCACGATCGGCCGCGAAGTGCGCGGCGGGATCACCACGTTCGTCGCGATGTGCTACATCGTGTTGCTCAACCCGCTCATCCTCGGCGCGTCGGCCGACATCACCGGCGCGAAGCTGACCACCGAGGCGATCACGACGGCGACCGCGCTGGCGGCGGGCGTGACCACGATCCTGATGGGCCTCGTCGGGAACGCCCCGCTGGCGCTCGCCGCCGGTCTCGGCGTCAACGGTGTCGTCGCCTTCCAGATGGCGCCGACCATGACGTGGGCGCAGGCTTTCGGGCTCGTCGTCCTCGAAGGCGTCTGCATCGTGTTCATGGCCGTTTCCGGGATCCGGGAACGGATCATCAACGCGATCCCGATGCCGCTCAAGGTCGCGATCACCGTCGGCATCGGGCTCTACATCGCGCTGGTCGGCCTGGTCAGCGCCGGATTCGTCACCCGGACCCCGGACTCCGCCCAGTCGACGGTGCCGGTGCGGATGGGGATCGGCGGTCACCTCGAAGGCTGGCCGATCGCGATCTTCTGCCTCGGCCTGCTGCTGATGATCGTGCTCGTGAGCCGCGGCGTTCCGGGCGCGGTGCTGATCAGCATCGCGGTCGCGACCGGGCTCGCGGTGCTGGTCAACAGCGTGTTCCACGTCCAGGGCTGGGGGCTGGTCGAGCCCAAGGTGCCCGATCAGGTCGTCGCGCATCCCGACTTCAGCCTGCTGGGCGACATCGATCTCTTCGGCGGCTTCGGGTCGGCGGGCGCGGTGACGGCGGCGGTCTTCCTGTTCACGCTCGTGCTTTCCGGGTTCTTCGACGCGATGGGCACGATCACCAGCGTCTCCGAGGAGGCGGGGCTGACCAAGGACGGCAAGGTCGAGGGGATGGGCCGCATCCTGCTGGTCGACGGCGCCGGCGCCCTCGCGGGCGGTGTCACCGGTTCGGCTCCGAACACGGTGTTCCTCGAATCGGCCGCCGGGGTCGGCGAAGGCGCGCGGACCGGGCTGGCGAGCATCGTCACCGGCGGGTTGTTCACCGCGACGCTGTTCCTGACACCGATCGCGGCCGTCGTCCCGGCGCAGGCCGCGGCGCCCGCGCTGGTCGTCATCGGCGGGATGATGATGGCCCAGTGCGCGCGGATTCCCTGGCGGGACCTGGATTTCGCGATCCCGGTGTTCCTGACCATCGCGTTGATCCCGTTCACCTACTCGATCACGAACGGGATCGGCGCCGGGCTGGTCGGCTACGTGCTGATCAAGATCTGCAAGGGCAAGATCCGCGAGATCGGCTGGATCCTCGGGATCCTGGCCGCGGTGTTCGGGGTGTACTTCGGGATCGAAGGGATCATGTCGTGGTTCTGATGTTCCTCAACGGCGGCGGGATGCGTGGCGGACCGCTGCACGAGCAGTTGCAGGGCGCGCCGTTGTGCTGCGTGGCCCGATCCGCGCCGAAGTACCACTACTTCTCGGTGGGCGACCGGTTTCCGGCGATGTACGAAGGCGGTTCCGGATCGGTGGTCGGGGAGGTGTACGACTTGCCGCTCGCGGTGTTGCGGGATCACCTCGTCCCCGCGGAACCGCCGGAACTGGAGCTGGGCGTCGTCGAGCTGGAGGACGGTGCAGCCTGCCTTGCCACGGTCCTGCGCTCGTCCTTTGTGGACTCGCCTGGCCTGACCGACATCACCTCCGTCGGTGACTGGCGGGCCTATCTGGCGTCCCGCTAGCCGTCCGTGGAGGCCTCCTTCCCTGCCTTGCGAGGCAGGGTCTCGGCGAAGTCGCTTCTCCGCTGGTCAGGGAGGTTGTGAAAGCCACTTTCGCAACGGTGAAGGTTGCGAAGGTGGCTTTCGCGACACCGCCGAGCCTCCGCCACCCACGAGACCCGCGGTACCCGCAAGACCTTCTGATGGGCATCGGCGGCACCCCCGAGGGCATCATCTCGGCCTGCGCCATCAAGTGCCTGGGCGGCACCATCCAGGGC
>NZ_JBHXJK010000031.1:0-77822 GCF_042723255.1 Amycolatopsis thailandensis | reverse complement strand
TGCCGGTCTCGTGCTGTGGCAGACGACGTGACGGGGGAAGATTCCGGACGTTCAACGGCCGGAATCTTCCCCCGTCGACCACACCGCCGTCCGGCACAAGCTCCACTCGGCACCGAGACGAGGCCGAGCGTGGAGGATTCAGGACGTCGAACGTCCCCAATCCTCCACACACGACCGCCAGTCGCACCAGCGGGTAAACAAATACGAGTCCGCTAGAACCCGAAACGCCACCACGACCCCCTCATGCGACGTCGCCGAACCCCTGACCCTCAAGGTAGTGAAGGAGGCCTTCACGGACCGACGGGCGCCGACCGGCGGTGATGCTGGCGCGAAGCCGGTCCTAGACCTGGTCACGGGGAACCGTCCGATGCCAATTGCGGGAGAACCTCCTTCGCTCTCCTTCGTAGCCGTCGAGCTGTGCGTCGATCACGAACTCGGTGGGGGTGCAGGACACCCGGGTGCGGGTTTCGGACCTGGCTTCCCAGTCACCGCGCGCGAAGGTCATCGACCACGCGGTCTCCGCCACCGGGGAGCAGAAGTCGTCGGCCTTCCACGAATAGGTCTCGAACACGTTCCTGGTGACTTCCAGGTCGATGTCGTCGAACCGGACCTTGCCCTCGTTCTTCACGATCTCGAGCGCCGACCGGTAGTCGATCAGGTCGCGCGAGACGGTCCACCGCTGCTCCCCCGGCTCGATCTGCGTCGCGGGCACCGGTTCCGCGCCTTCGGGCTCGCCGAACGGCCGTGCCGGGACCTCGTCCGCCTCGGCGATCGGCCGGACCGGCAGGGTGAGCGTGCTCTGTCCGGTGTGGACGGTCACCATCGCCGCTTCCGGCGGCGGCCACGCCAGCGGCCAGTACGACGACGAAATCGACAGCCGGATCCGGTGCCCGGCAGGGAAAGCCTGCGCGACCGCGTTGAGCTCGACCCGCACCCGATAGCGCTCGCCCGGTTCCAAGGGCTCCGGCTCGTCGTGCCCGTCGCGATGGGTCAGGTTCAGCAGTCCGTAGGTCACGCGGGTGGCCCGGCCGTCCGGCGCGACGTCCGACAGCCGGACGGCGACCTGCGCCACCGGTTTGTCCGCGGAGACCTCCAGATCCACCACCGGCGACCCGAGGATCTCGCACGGCTCGGTCAGTTCGTCGGTGTCGAACACGAGCGAACCGCCGTCCTCTTCACGCTGGTCGTACGGCAGATCGGGCGGCGCGCTGTAGGACGCCCACTTCCCGGCGAACTGGCCGACGGACAACGGGGACTCCACCCGCAGGTTCTCCGCCGGGACCTCCTCACCGGGACGGGCGATCCGGTACCGCGCCAAGCGATGCTCGGACGGGTGCACATGCGGTGAGGGCCACGACGGCTCGCCCACCCAGCGGCCGGGCCTGTCCTCATAGGAGGTCGAAGGCGGGACGCTGTCCTGCATCCAGGTCTGGAGCATCGGCCCGTCCATCACGCCGTTGTCGACGTCCTTGAGCCAGTGATCCCACCAGCGGACGAGTTCCTGCAGATAGCCGATGGCGGGCCCCGGTCGCCCCAGATGCGGGTACTTGTGCGACCACGGCCCGATGAGCCCGCGGCGCGGCACGTCCAAGTTGGCCAGGAGACGGGAAACGGCGTTCGAGTAGCCGTCCGCCCAACCGCTGGAGGCGAGCACCGGCACCTGGACGTCGCTGTAGTTCTCGCAGACCGACGCGTGCCGCCAGTAGTCGTCGCGGCGCTGGTGGCTCAGCCATTCGCCCGCCCAGAGAGTGCAGTTCTCCAGCCGTTCGTGCCACAGCTCGCGCCAGCGCTCCCCCGCCAGCGCCGGATCGGGCGGCAAGGCGGCATAGGCGAACATCGTGGACGCTTCGGCGACGTTGTCCGACAGCAGGCAGCCGCCCATGTAGTGCATGTCGTCGGCGTACCTGTCGTCGGTGAAGGAGGAGATCGCGATCGCGGCCAGACCGTGCGGCTTGCGCGCGGCCACTTGCAGGGCGGCGAACCCGCCCCACGAGATCCCCATCATCCCGGTCCGCCCGGTGCACCACGGCTGCCCCGCGATCCACTCCAGGACTTCTTCCGCGTCCTGCTGCTCCCGTTCCAGGTACTCGTCGGCGAGCACACCTTCGGATTCGCCCGAACCGCGGATGTCCACGCGGACGCAGGCGTAACCGTGCCCCGCGAGATAGGGGTGGTGGACCGAGTCCCGGACCGAGGTCAGGTCACGGTGCCGGTACGGGATGTACTCCAGGATCGCCGGAACCGCCTCGGTGTCGGAAGCGACCGGGCGCCAGATCCTCGCCGAGAGCCGGACGCCGTCGGACATCGGGATCCAGACATGGTCTTCCCCGGTGATCTCGTACGGCAGCGAAGCCACCGTCCGCATGCGCTATCCCTCCTCGAATTCGAACCGCAGCGCTTCCACGCACCGGCGGTATTTGGCCTTCATCTCCCGTTCGGTCTGCGCGGCGACGTAGAGGTGGGCGAGTTCGTAGCTGTAGCTGTCCTGTTCGGGCAGTTCCGAAAGCCGGATGCCTTCCTTCGCAACCACTTCGATCTTCACCCCCGGGATCTCTTCGCGCAGGGTGGCGATCTCCGCGCGGGTGGGAACCCGGGTGACGAACCCGTCCTCGAAACGGCGGAAGTACCACTTTCCCGCGATCCGGTAGTCGCCGCCGCGCCGCCGTTCGCCGGGATCCTCTCCGAGCGCCAGCCGCACCATGAGCTGATGGTTGGACGAACCGTCCACGTACTCGAAAAGTTCGGCGTGCGACTGTGAATGCCGTGGGTTGATCTCCAGCAGGCAGACCTGACCGGATTCGGGATGGCAGAAGAACTCGATGCTGAACGTGGCGTTGTCGAAGCCGATCCGCTCCATCACGCGGACCGAGACCTCTTTCATCCGCCGGATCGTGTCGTCGGGCAGCTGCGACGGGTACTGATGCCTTTCGAAGCACGGTGAGCCGTCGTAGTTGATCGAGTCGAGCGCGCCGTACACGGTTATGCGTCCATTGTGGACGTAACCTTCGGTCGCGGCCTGGACTCCGCTGAGCTCACTCTCCGCGAGGCAGGCGGCTCCACCCACGTCGGCCACCTCCGTGGGGAGCCTGACCTTGCCGAGGACCAGATCGAAGGGATCGCCGACCCTGCCGACGCCTTCCCGGATCTCGACGACGGCCTTGTCGAACTCGGCCTCGTCGGCGACACGGAAGGCCAGTTCGGACGAGAACGACTTCACCGGCTTGAGCCACATGGGGTAGCCGACTCCCTCGGGTGGCCGAGGGCTCTCGTCGTCCAGATCGACGATGCCGAACGCGGGCACCTCGTCGATGACCTTCGACTGTTCGAGGCGGCTCCAGTACTTGTGCTCGCACTTGAGCACGGCTTCGAGCGATACACCGGGCAAGCCGTACTTTTCGCACAACATCGCCACCATCGTCGAGGCCGGGAAGTCCCAGTAGCCGACGATCGCGTCGATGGAGCCGTCGAAGGCGTCCAGTACCGCCTGTGCTTTCTCCATGAGTTCGACGATCCGGATCTCACCGTGCTGGAGTTCCTCGATCGACAACAAGGGGTGGAAGAGGTACCGCTCCGCGCCCGGCACGCGTCTCAGTACCTCTTCGTTGCCCTCGTCGAGGCCGATCACGAAGATGTTCTTCTTCTCCGGGGACCTGGGGGCTGTGTTCATGGCCGACGGCTACCCGTTCGAGTGAACAGGAAAACCCGGCCGGCGCTGGTTTGTCCTCTGGGACAGCCGGGAATCCGCCGGTCATGACGGAGTTGCCCGGCACACGTTCCCTGTGGCTCGACACCGCTCCCGCACCCGACCGGACCGGCACACCACTGCCTCCGGAGGTCCACGTCGCCGTCCTGGGCGGCGGCATCGCGGGACTCACCACGGCCTATCGGCTCGCGAGGGCGGGCCGATCGGTCCTGGTCCTGGAGGCGAGCCGGCTGGCGGCGGGCGTCTCCGGGCACACCACCGCCAAGCTCAGCACCCAGCACGGGCTGAAGTACGCCTTCTTGGCCAAGACCAAGGGCACCGAGGCCGCCGCGACGTATGCGTACAGCCAGGCAGCCGCCCTGGACTGGATCGCTGCCGCGGCGGCCGAGCTCGGCGTCGACTGCGGTTTCACGCGTGCCGACAGCTTCGTCTACACGACCAAGCCCGAGACCGTGGAGAGCCTTGAGCGAGAAGCGGAAGCGGCTGCCGAGGCCGGGCTGCCCGCCACCTACGTCACCGACGTGGACCTCGACGTCCCGGCGATCGGCGCGGTCAAGTTCGCTTCACAGGCCCATTTCCACCCGCGTCGCTGGTTGCTCGCTCTCGCCGACGAGATCGAGAAAGCGGGTGGGAAGATCGTGGAAGGCGTCCGCGCCGAGGGTGTCGACGAACTCGGCGGAACGAGGGTACGAACCAGCGGCGGTGAGGTACGAGCAGGCGAAGTCGTGGTCGCGACGCACTATCCCGTCTTCGACCGGGGCCTGTACTTCGCCCGGCTCGATCCGGTACGAGACCTGGTGGTCGCCGGCCCGATCGAAGGAAACCCTGCCCCACAGGGAATGTTCCTCGACGCCGACACCCACCACTCGGTGCGGAGTTACCTCAACGAAGGCGTCCCCTACACGATCGTGGGTGGCGAGCACTACCGCGTCGGCGATTCCGTCGACGTCGAGAGCCGATACGAGCGTTTGGCCTCATGGGCGGGTACGCACGCCGGGGTGCGGCGGGTGACGCACCGCTGGTCCGCGCATGATCTGTCCACAGTGGACTCCGCGCCCTACGTGGGGCGCTACCATCCGGCGAGCCGTCATCTCTGGGTCGCCACCGGTTTCGGACAGTGGGGCATGACCGGCGGGACCGCCGCGGGGCTGCTGCTGGCGGACCTCCTGACCGGCCGGGACAACCCCTCGGCGGATCTGTACGACCCGAACCGGTTCGACCTCCGCTCCGCGCTCTCCACCGTGGAGAACAACGCCACCGTGGCCAAGTTCCTGGTCGGCGACCACCTCAGCGCGTTGCGGAAACCCGCTTCGCTGGACGAGCTCGCGCCCGGCGAGGCCAAGGTGACCCGGGACGGCGGCGAACTCGTCGCCGCCTATCGCGACGACGGCGGCGAACTGCACGCCGTCGGCGCCCATTGCACCCATCTCGGCTGCCTGGTGGCGTTCAACAACGCGGAAAAGACCTGGGACTGTCCCTGTCACGGTTCGAGGTTCGGCCTCGACGGTTCGGTGATCCAGGGCCCGGCTGTGCGCGCGCTGCCGAAGAAAGGCGCGCGGTGATGGTCGGCATCGGGGTCGAGGAGGAGTTCCTGCTGGTCGACCCGAGAACGGGGGTGAGCTGCCCGCGTGCCGAGGCCGTGATCGAACGGCAGCGGATCTGCTGCCCCCTGCCGGAAGGCGCCGCCGTGCACCGCGAGCCGCGGCCGACGCAGATCGAGTCCGTCTCGGGCATTTGTGGCACCGCCGACGAGCTGTACGAGCACCTGACGGCGGGACGGCGTTCGATCGCCGAGGCGGCGGCCGGAGAGGACTGCGCCATCATCGCCTCCGGCACTCCGCTCCGGCCTTCACCCGATCGTGAGTACGGCACGGACGACCGGTTCGGTGAAGTCGACACGCTGTACGCCGGTGTCGTCAAGGCCTGCGAAGCCTGTGGATGTCACGTGCACGTCGGCGTCTCCGACCGGGAGACCGCGATCGGTGTCGTGAACCATCTGTCCGAATGGCTGCCGATCCTGCTGGCGCTGTCGGCTAACTCCCCGTTCGAGGGCGGTCGTGACACCGGATACGACAGCTGGCGCATGGTGGAGCAGAGCCGCTTTCCCGGTTCCGGTCTCCCGCCCCATTTCGCCGACG
The DNA here is from genome assembly GCF_042723255.1 of Amycolatopsis thailandensis. Lineage (NCBI taxonomy): Bacteria > Bacillati > Actinomycetota > Actinomycetes > Pseudonocardiales > Pseudonocardiaceae > Amycolatopsis > Amycolatopsis thailandensis. Next base: position 71,981 of record NZ_JBHXJK010000031.1, on the reverse strand, counting down.
CGGCCGACTACGACCGGCAGGTCGATCGCCTGATGGATTGCGGCGTCCTGGTCGACGAGAACCAGACGTTCTGGCTCGCCAGGCCCTCCTCTCAGTGGCCGACGGTCGAAGTCCGCGCCGCCGACACAGCGTCCACTGTGGACGAAGCCGTCCTGCAAGGACTGCTGACCCGCGCGCTGGTGATCACCGCGCTCGACGACCTAGACCACGGCGTGACGGCCACGCCGCTGGACCCGCAGGTCGCGGCCGCCGCCGTCTGGTCGGCCGCCCGGTACGGGCTCAGCGGCCCCGCCGTCGATCCGGTGACAGGCAAACCCGTGCCCGCCACCGACCGGATGGCCTCGCTGCTGGGGCACGTCCGGGAGGCACTGGAAGAGACCGGGGACAGCGATCTGGTGCGCACGCTGCTCGATCGGCTGGAGCGCGAAGGCACCGGCGCGGAAAGACAGCGCCGGGCCTCCGCCGACGGCGACGTCGCGGTGTTGCGGATGCTGACCGAGGAAACGGTTCCGCACCCGTAGATCGGGTACTCCGCTCGTATGACGACGATCGACCGAACGGTGGCCGCGACGCTGCCCGAGATCCGCGGCCCGCTTTCCGCCGCCGTGGTGGACACGCTGGCGGGTGGCCGCCGCGACGACTTCGACTTGGACACCGTCCTCGGCGCCGACCCGTTCGGTGAAGACCTCCAACTGGCGTTGCACGTTTGCTATGAACTCCACTACCAGGGCTTCGCCGGAGTGGACGACGGCTGGGAATGGGATCCGCGGCTGCTCGGTTTCCGGGCCGCGCTGGAGCGCGCCTTCCTCGACGGGATCCGCGTCGCCGTGCCCGGCGGGGACGACGTCGAGACCCTGCTCGACGAGCTGTTGGTCGAACCGGTCGACGGCGAAGGCGTCTCGCACTTCCTCCGTGACGAAGGCGAGTGGTGGCACGTCGAGGAGTACTTCGCCCACCGGTCGATCTACCACCTCAAGGAGGCCGATCCGCACGCGTGGGTGATCCCGCGGCTGCGCGGGCGGGCCAAGGCCGCGCTGGTGGCCGTCGAATTCGACGAGTACGGCGGCGGACGGGCCGATCAGGCCCATTCACGGCTGTTCGCCGACCTGCTGACCGGAGCCGGTCTTTCGCCGGGCTACCTCGCCTACCTCGACCACGTTCCGGCCTGTACGCTGGCGACGGTCAACATGATGTCGCTGTTCGGACTGCACCGGAGTCTCCGGGGAGCGCTCGTCGGGCACTTCGCCTTTTCCGAGATCACCACCGCTCCGCCGGCCCGGCGGATGGACGAGGCGTTGCGACGGCTGGGCGGAGCGGCCGAATGCCGCTACTTCTACACCGAACACATCGAGGCCGACGCCGTGCACGAGCAGGTGCTGCGGCACGACGTCGTCGGAGATCTGCTGGAACGGGAGCCGGAGCTGGCCGCGGACATCGCCCTGGGCATCCAGGCCACCGGCCTGCTGGAAGACCGGCTGACCGAGCACCTCCTCGGTGCCTGGTCCGCCGGTCGGACCTCACTCCTCCGGCCGTTGCGCCCCTTGCCGTGACCGGCGGCGGTGGCTGGTGTCGCAGAACGGGTAGCGCTTGCTGCGGCGGCACGCGCAGAGCGCGACGACGAACCGGTCGGACTCCACCGTTTCGCCGTCCGGCGTGACGATCTCGACGGGCCCCTCCACCAGCAGGGGCCCACCGGGCTCGATCCGCACGCGGGTCCTACGGCCGGCCGGCACGGATCACCTCCGGTTCCTCGTGCCGTCGCTCGGCGGAGATGTCGGTGATCGCGGTCATGTTCAGGGCTACCCCGGTCGTGCGACGCCAAACGTCCACTGTGACCGGCCGGACGCGGGTTGACATGGCCTATCGAGAGGCGAGACGAATACGGCGTGATCGAGTTTCCTGCCGGGTAAGGCGAAGGTGTCGGGTCGTTGTGGCCGCGACTGCGTGGATTTCTGAGCGTTCTGACACTCGGGCGCGACAGGATCGACCATGCCTTATTTGGCTCACCACCGCCTAGACGGAGCCGTCCGAACGCGAGGAAATCCGCGGTGAGCAAGGACCGTCCTCCGGCGACCCGCACGACGACACCGATCCGCAATCCGGCTGAGCACTCAGGACCGAATCCACCGATCAGAGCAGATCCAGCGCCCGGAGGACGAAGAACCCGGCGACCCCCACGACGAGGATCCCGATCACGATGAGGGCGATGACGGCGGGCTTGCGCGAAGGGATCGGCTGCGGATGCGACAGACCGGATGTCTGCCCGGCGTCCGGTGGGGTGTCGCCGGGACGAACGGAACCGCCGGGTTCCAAGCCTGGCGCGTCTTCTGGCTCTGGTCCGGGTGTGGTCATGTCCTCACCGTGACAGACCCGCCGGGACCCGGCAGCGCGACATTCCGGGTTTGAACCGGTCTTCCACGGGTCATACTGCGCTCGGACGGGACGATTCCCGTTACCGCGTCAAGCAGTCGGCGCCGCGTCGCGACGAGACGGCAAGGGGCGAAGAGCATGGAATCGGAAGTCGGTGAAGCGGTGGTCCGGGGATTGCACCGTTACGTGAAGCTCGTGATCGAGGAGCTGAGGCTGAGCGGGAACGCCTACTACGTCCAGCTCGATCCGACGGGCGGGGCGTACATCGCCTTGGACCGGCGGCTGCCCGGTCATCCCGGATGCGACGTGGCCTTGGTGTGGAGCGAACGCACCGGGTGGGCCCTTGCTCTCGAAACAGACAGCCGGGAGGACCTCATGGTGGTCGACCGCCTGGGTGCCGAGATCCTTCCTTCGCCCCGGGTGGTGGCCACCTTCACCCGAGATGCCTACGCGGGGGAATACATGGGGGACGAAGACGATTCCCCGCTCCCGGCTTGCGAAGACCTCGCCGAGCGATTGGCCATGTACGCCACCGCCGCCCTTCCGGCCTAGGTCGGTTCCCGGACAGCGTCGAACAGCCGCCCGTCGCACATCACCTCGACGTGTGACCGGTCCCGGTCATCGCACCGGCCCGCTCTTGAGCGTCTCGACCAGATCCCGCACGAGGCCGTCGCCCGTCGGCAGCGCGCGGAGAGCGGCCACCGACCTCCCCTGAATCGAAGAACACCAGCGCCACCAGGAGTCGAGGATCTTCGTGTCGCCGCTCTCCGCCGCCGAAACCAGCGCAGGCCAGCCGAGAGCGTCGGCCTGCGCGCTGACCTCTCCCCCGCCGTCGACCGGGTCCACGGCCAGCACCGGAACCCCCGCCCGGAGGCCCAGCACCAGACCGTGCAGCCGCGTCGTGACCACGACGTCGAGATGCGACAGGATCGAGGTGAACTGATCGGGTGTCTCGCACCGCTGCCAGTCGGCGGAAGCGAGCCGCATGTCGAGCGGGATCCTGGCGCAGTCGACGCCGGCGATCCATTCGGTCAGCGAGGTGTGGACTTCCGTGTGACGGCCCGCCGCTCCGTATTCGCCTTGTCCTGGCGCCAGGATCACCCCGGTGACCAGCACTTCGTCGGTCGTCGCGCCGAGGGAGAGGTCGGGGGTGCCGATTCCGTCGTGATCGCGGGCGAACACTCGGTCGAACCCGGTGACCGCGTCGTCGGCGGGGTCGATCACGGAGACGCCGACGGCGATCCGGCGGCAGTGGGCGAACCGCCGGTGTACCTCCCGCAACTGCCGGCCGTGAGCGGGTCCGCAGACGAACACGACGTGGCTGTACCTCGCCGGATCCACCTCCTCGTAGCTCAACTCGCCAGGACGGTGGGCGGGGCTCCACGCCAGATCGTGCGGCAGCCCGATGGTGGACAGGACCCCGCCGACCTCACGCATGGCGAGCACATCCCCGGCGGTCGCCTCGCCGTGCCGGAAGCTCGCCCAGCTGATCACCAGTGCACGCATATCCGTGGCTTACCCGGCTGCGCCCGTTTCACACGGGTTTTTCCTATCCGGACCGGATTCGCCGCCATCGTGGAAAGCGCGTCCGGACCCGTGAGGCGACGGCAGCGGCTGCTTCTCCGGGGAGATCACTGCGGCGCCGGTTCCTTCGAGTGCCGTCCCAGGCTGCCGATCGCGGCCATGATCAGCACGACACCCACGACGCCGGCCACCGTCAGCCGCTCCCCCAGGAAGACGACGGCGATCACGACGGCGGTGACCGGCTCCAGCAGAGTCGCCACCACCGCCGCGCCGCTGGGGGTGGTCCGCAGGCCGGTGAACAGCAGCGCGTAGGCGAGCGCCATCGTCACGGCCCCGAGATAGCCGATCAGTGCCCACGATCCGAGGTCGGCGGTCCAGATCCCGCCGCCGCTCGCCAACGGCACGACCAGTCCGGCGGGCACGAGGACCATCGCGGCGACGCAGGTGGTCGTCGTGGTCATGGTCAGCGTGTCGAGCCGTAAGGACAGCGGCGCGGCGGCTTCGGCGGAGAAGGCGTAAGCGGCCCCGGACACCAGTGCGGCGAACACCCCTAGAACCGGGTACGGCGATTCGCCGTCAGGGCTGCCGACGACGCTGACCAGCAGAAGCCCTGTCACCGCGACCGTGACCGTGAGGAACTGGCCGGCGGAAGGCCTGCGGCGGCGCCGGACGCTGCCGGTGATCAGCAACAGCACCGGCGCGAACCCGAGACACACCACGGTGGTGATGCTCACCCCGGTCCACAGGACGGCCACGAAGAAGAACAGCTGGAAGATCGCCGTCGAAACCCCGACCGCGGTCACGCGCCGCCAATGCCGCCGGCCGAGCCGCACGCAGTCGCGCGACCGCCGCATCGCGGCGGCGGCGATCACCAGGACGACAACGGCGAAGAAGGCGCGGTACCCGCCGATGGCCAGCGGCGAAAGGCCCGAAGCGACGTGGACGACCGGGATGGCCGGGCCGATCGTGCCCCAGAGCACGCCGGCCAGGCACACCAGGACCAGGCCTCTCCCCTGGCCCGCGGACGCCTGAACAGGCTGGGTTTCCGTGGTGGTCACACCGGCAGCATGTCAAACGGACTCCGCGGGCCGTCGCTCGCCTTCCGGGCTATTTCACGAGGTAGGACCGGTAGGGCACCAGCGTGTTCGCGGACTGATGCAGGGAAGTGACGGCGTACGCGCCGCCCTGGCAACCAGGCTCCTTGAAGAGGAAAAGGTCCATATCGGTGAGATTCGTGACGGAGCGGACGGCGAAAGGTGCTTCCGCGCAGGATCGAGGCTGCGCCGGGACGCTCACGGACGATCCCGTGTAGGCGACGCCGGAGTAGAGCTGGATCGCGCCACTCGCCGCGGCGGAGGAGAATTGACCACCCGCCACAACGGCAAGCGAAGCCAGCAGGAACGAAAGGACAGTTTTTCCGGAACGCATTATTTTCCCCACGCTCGATGGACGACGACGAAATCCTAACATCCGGATGACCGGCCGAGGAATGGTTCGTTTTCCCGCTCAGCGGTTCATTCGAAACATTCGCTCGAACAAACACGGAGCGAATAGCGCAATATCGGCGATTACTCAAGACCGGCGGGATCATCGACAGCCGATCGACAGAATCGGTCAGCGACCCGGGTCCAACAGCAGCTTCCCGGAAGTACGCCGCGACTCGATGTCCACATGCGCCTGTCCCGCTTCACTCAGCGAGTAGCGCTTCGTGATCTCGACCTTCAACTTCCCCTCGCCGAGCATCCCGAACAAGGCGCCGGCGTGTTCGCGCAGCAACTCGGGCGTGTGGACGTGGTCGGCGAACACGGCGTAGGAGACCTTGATGCTCTTGGGCAGGTCCGTCAGCCGCACCTGGGGGATGTCGCCGATCAGCGGGCCGTAGTAGACGAGCGTGCCCGACCGGCGCAGCACCTCGACGGAGGAGTCGAAGGTGGCGGCGCCTCCGCCGTCGAAGACCGCGTGCACTCCCTCGCCGCCGGTGAGCTCCTTGACCCGCTCGGCGAAGGCGCCACCGGTCGAGACGAGCACGTCGTCCACACCCGCCGCCAGGGCGACCGGCACCTTCTCCTCCTGCGACACCAGGCCGATCACGTGCGCTCCGCGCAGTTTCAGCAGCTGGGTGACCATCCGGCCGACCCCGCCCGCGGCGGAGTGGACCAAGGCGACCTGGCCCTTTTCCAGCGGGGCGACCTCCGTCACGAAGTGATGCGCGGTGAGCCCTTGCATCATGATCGCGGCGGCGACGTCACCGGGCACTTCGTCGGGAACCGGGACGACCTGGTCGGCCGCGATCGCCAGCCGCTCGGCGTAGCTGCCGTAGGCGTAGACCCACGCGACGCGGTCACCGACGGCGAAATCGGTGACACCCGCGCCGATCGCCGCGACCCTGCCCGCGCCCTCCACCCCGGGAATGAACGGAAGCCCCTTGGGCAAGCCGTATCCGACCCGGGATCCGGTGTCCATGAAATTGACACCGGCGAACTCGATGTCCACGAGCAGTTCACCCGTCCCCGGGACCGGATCCGGCCGGTCACGCGTTTTCAGCACCTCGGGACCACCGAACTCTTCCACCACTACAGCACGCATCGCAAATTCCTCTTGTCTATCGTCACGCCGAGCAGATCGGCGTCGAATCGAGAATTCGTGATCCCGCGTTCCCGCCCGATCACCTCGTACTCGAACGAGAGTAGGAGCCATTTTTTGTACCTGCAAGTACAGAAATGGGAACCCTATCCGCGCGCCCGGGCTCAGCTCGCCACGGTCAGGAAACGGATCGCCGAATTGGGCCGGAAACCGATCCGCGGATACACGGGCGCGCCCGCGACAGTGGCGTGCAAGACGGCACGCTTGAGCCCTGTGGCCCTCGCTCCCTCGTAAAGCGCCTTGCGGGTGACCGCCTCTCCGAAACCACGGCGTTCGAATCCCGGCGCGGTCGCGACCAGGATCACGAACAAGCGGCCGTCCTGTTCCACCGCGGCCGCGCAGGTGACCGGCTCGCCATCCTTCACCCCGAGATAGGCGTGCACGTCGGCTTTCCACAGGCTGGAGCCACCGATCCCGTCACGGCCGTCTTCGAGCGGGAATCCGTAGGCCCGGGAGTTGAGATCGGCGTACGCCTCCAGCTGCTCATCGGTCTGGACACGCCGGAAGATCAGCTCCGGATGCGCCGGTTCCGGCAGGGGAAGGAGATCCCCGGCCATGCCGGTGCCGGGAAACGCGAAGCTGAGCCCGGCACGCTCCGTCGCCGCGTCCAGCTCCGCGAAGGCGTCCGGAGCCAGGAGGTCTTCGAACAGCCAGAGGAAGCCACTCCGCCGCTTCGCCCGCATGATCCCGGCGGCCTCGTGCAGCCGGCGTTCCAGCAGAACCTTGTTCACACCGGTTTCGGTCAGTGTGAGGCAATTCCAGAAAACGAAGCCGCAGTCCGCCCAGCGCACCGCGATACCGGGAAGGTCCCGTACGTCCGCGGCCGGTTCGCGGTCCAGCACCATCCGGCGCCAGACCGCGGCGAGCTGCCGCATCGACTCGATCGACTCCGCACTATCCGTCATCCAGCCCTCCAATGGGTTTCACTCACTTGCGAGAGCAAGGGTATTTCCCGATTTCGGCCGCCACTAGCGTTGAACGACGCACGGCGTGTACGTCGGCGATCAGGCCAGGCGACCGCCGTCGACCGACAACGCGATCCCGGTGACGAACGAGGCGGCGTCCGAGCAGAGCCACACCGCCGCCGCGGCGGCTTCCTCCGCCGTCGTCAGCCTTCCGAGCGGTGTGATCGCCTCCTGTCTCGCGATGATGTCGGTGCCCGCCGGACCGCGCCGAGCCAAGGCACGCGGTCTGGCAGTTCACCCGTTCCCGGTTCCCAATGTCGCAGGTGAGACGCTCAGCGACACAAATGCGACATTGGGAACATCCCGCCGGACCGCGACACCCGAGGTCGGCGTGCGGGCGAGCGACAGAACACGCCACGTTCGCCCGCCGGTCAGAACAGCGGCAAACCGGGCTCCAGCCCCAGCCGGACGCGTCCCGAACCGCCGAAGAACTCCGGAGCCTGGTTGACATGTTGCAGCGCGACCATCCCGTCGCGGTACAGCCGTTCGAGAGCGTTGCCCCGGTAGAGCGAGGTGGAGCTGCCCAACCGGTACATCGCGACCAGAGCATCCCTGCCGACGGCGGCAGCGTGGGCCATCGCCGAATGCAGATCGGCGTGCAGGGCGACGGTGGTCCGCTCGCCGCGTTCGGCGGTCTCGTCGATCCGCCTGGCCACGTCGAACAGGAACAGGCGCGCGGCGCGGACCGCGGCCTCGTGGCGGGCCAGCGTTTCCTGGACATGCGGCTGTTCGGCGAGCAGGCCGCCGAACGGGGTCGTCTTGCCGGGTGCGAGCGCGACCAGTTCCTCGATGGCCTCCTCGACCGCGCCGAGCGCGACGGCGGTGCAGCCGCCGAAGACCAGCAGGATGGGGTTGAGCCGGTAGGTGGGCCGGTCCAGCCGCAGCGGTTCGTCGATGTTCGCGGTCAACTCGGCCGGGACGAACGCGTCCTCGATCACCACCCGATGGCTGCCGGTGGCGCGCATGCCGCTGACGTCCCAGGTGTGCTCGATCTTCAACTGCTCCTGGCCGACGTGGAACAGGCGCACGTCCGGTTTGCCCGTCGCGGGCTGCCCGCCGTCCATCACGACGCCGAGCGGGACGAACCACTCGGCCGCCTCGATCCCGCTGACGATGCTCCACTGTCCGGAAAGCCGGTATCCGCCGTCCACCACGACGGCCTTGCCCGGCTGGCCCGCGTTCGCCAGCACCGGTTCCCGGCCACCGGCCCAGACCTTCGCCGCGCCGGCCTCGCCGAGCATCGCCGCGGTGAAACCGAAGTTGGCGTTCCACACGACCCAGGCGACGGAGGTGTCGATCCGGCCCAGCCGCTCGTAAACGGTCAGCGCGGTGGTGAGCGACACCTCCAGTCCGCCGTACTCGGCGGGGGTGAACAGGCTGAAGGCGCCGGCGTCGCGGAGTTCGGCGATCAGGTGACCGGGCAGACGGCCGAGTTCGTCGGCTTCGTCCCGCGCGGACTCGATCGCGCCCCGCAGCAGGTTCGGCAGGGCCAGCGCCCGGGCGTCCCCGGAAATGGTGTCGGACATGAGCCCAGGCTGCCAAAGCGATGTATACAACCGATTTACACGGCTAAACCCGCTCGGCGTCGAAGTCCGCGCCCCTGGTTTCGGCGCTGAAGAACAAGGCCACGAGGGTGACCGCGATGGTGACGACGAGGTACAGCACGACGGCGGTGGTCCCGTGGTTCTCGACGAGCCAGACGGCGATGAAGGGAGCCGGCGCGCCCGCGATGATCGACGAACCCTGGAAGACCAGGGAAGCTCCGGCGAAGCGGCGATGAGTCGGGAAGAGTTCCGCGATCCAAGCCGCCTCGGGACCGGCGAGGAGACCGTGCAACGCCGCGCCGACGCCCACGCCGATGTAGAGCAGGGGCAGGCTCTCCGACTGGACCATGAGGAAGAACAACGGCGCCCACAGCGCCAGGCCCGCGGCCGGGACCAGCATCGCGATCCGCCGTCCGACCACGTCGGACCAGTGTCCACCAGTCAGCATCCCCGCGAACTGCAGCAACGATCCGAAGGTCACCGCGAGGAGGACGTCGGATTTGGTGTACCCGAACGAAGTCGTGGCGTAAGCCACCACGAAAACGGTGTACACGTAGAACGCGACGTTCTCGCCCAGCCGTACGCCGAGGCCACGCAGGACCGGCCCCGGGTGAGCGAGGGTCTCCAGGATGCTCGACCGCGCCTGCTCGGCCGCGACGGCGCGCGAACGCGCCTGCTGGAACACGGGTGATTCGTCGATGCGGCGGCGGATCCAGAAGCCGACGACCAGCAGCGGAACGGCGAGCAGGAATCCGATGCGCCAGCCCCACTGCGTGAACTGCCCGCCGGACAGCACGAGGGTCAGCACGCTCACCACCCCGGTCGCCAGCACGGTGCCGAGCGGGGCCCCCGCCTGCGGCCAGGCGGCCCAGAACCCCCGGCGGCGAGGGCTCCCGTACTCGCTCACCATCAGCACGGCCGCCCCGAACTCGCCACCGAGCGCGAAGCCCTGGACCAGGCGCAAGACGACCAGCGAGATCGTCGCTCCGATACCCGCCTGCGCGTACGTGGGCAGCAGCCCGATGGCCGAAGTGGACAGGCCGAGCAGCAGGAACGTCACGACCAGCATGGGTTTGCGGCCGACGCGGTCACCGAGATGCCCGAAGACGATGCCGCCGATCGGGCGCGCGACGAACCCGAGCCCCTGGGTGGCGAGAGCCAGCAGCAACTGGGCGACGGCGTTTCCGCCCGGGAAGAACAGTGGCCCGAGCACGGTCGCGGCGAGGATGCCGTAGAGCGCGAAGTCGTACCACTCCAGCACGGCACCGGCGGTGCTGCCCGCCAGCACCCGCCGGAACGCCGAACGGCTCACCGCGGGCCCGGATTTCACGACATTCGCCTCGTCCGGGGTGGGCAGGTCGGACATTCTCACTCCTCCTCGGACCGACGGGTGACCAGTCGCACGATAACCGGACACCAGTGACCAGATATCGGACGCCGTGAACATAGCCCTCTTGCCGCGGAGACCGCAATCGGCATGGGCACGCCGCCTTCCCGAGGTCTGTTCCGAGGGCTAGTCGAACCGGGAGGTGGCGTCCACGGGAGTCAAGGTTCCGCGTCTGGTGGGATTGTCCGTGCCCGCTGGGGCGCATCGGCTCGTGGTCGCGGCCAGCCCCGGGAGCCACTACCCCGTCCGCTGGCTCAGGAAGAAGCCGCGGACCCGGCCGAAGCCCTCATCGGGGCACCGGCCGCGGCGTGGTTGATCAACCGCGCACGACGCTGTCAACCCGGCGAAGGGCGGTGGTGTGGTGGCGGCTTTCGCCGCACACTGTCGCGGCGAGGTGAGCCATGACCCCAGCCGACGAGTTCGCCGAGGCACTGCGGACCGGCCCGTTCTGCCGTGCGTTGTCGATGGCGGTGCAGACCCGCCGCCTCAGCCTCCGGCAGTTGCGTTACCGGCTCCATGCCCGGGGTGCCTCGGTGAGCACGATGACGCTGAGCCATTGGCAGAACGGCCGAAGCGTGCCGGAGCGGGAGGAATCGCTTCGGGCCGTGGAAATCCTGGAAGAGGTGCTCGCGCTGGAAGCCGGCTCCCTGCGCCGGCTGCTCGGCTCTCCCCGCCCGCGCGGTCGCGGCGTGCGTTCCGCCGTACCGTTCCAACGCCTGCATCGGGCGTGGGGGCATCCGGCCTTCCTGCCGCCGCTGCTCGAAGAGTTCCAGGACAGCCTGATGAATCCGGTCCGCAAGCTCGATCTGCGCGAAACGTTCCATGTGCGACCGGATCGGCGCGCCGGCCGGATCGTGGTCCGGGAACTCGTCGAGGCCCGGAAGGACGGGACGAACACGATGATTCTCGCCGCCAGAAGCAAACCGGGCGTTCCGCCGCCACTGGTGGTGGAAGGCGACCGTTGCCGTCCGGGCACGGTGCTCACGCTCGACGAAGAGGGCTTCTCGCTGACGGAACTGGTGCTGGACAAGACCTTGCGACGCGGCGAACGGCTCGCCATCGGCTTCGTCCAGGAATACCCACGCCCGATCGTCGCCGAGCATCACCATCGCAGGATCGCGGAATCCGTGGCTCATTACCACGGTCAGGTCGTCTTCACCCGTGACGCGGAGCCGGTCGTGTGCCGGACTTGGCGGACCCGCACGCCCGAAAACCGGACCAGCGGGTGGATCGCCGTACGCCCCGACGCGAGCCACACCGTCCACGTGTCGCGGCGGAACGCGGCCCCCGGGGTTCACGGTCTCCAGTGGAGCTGGGAATAGCGTTTCTCTGTTTACGGATTCTTCCGCCGAAGGTTTCCCGCGCAGAGACGTCCGGTTAGGTTCGAGGCGCACAGTTCCTTGTGCGAAAGGCCTACCGCGAGGAAAGAAGGTCCACAGTGAACAGCAGGACTGCACGTGCTCTGGCCGTCGCCGCCCTCGCCGGAGCGATGCTCGGCGTCGCGGCGCCGTCGGCTTCCGCGAGCTCGGTGCCGAGTTACCGGACCTGGCTGTCCGACGTGCACACGGCCATGCAGGGCGGCACTAGCTACCTCGACCAGCGGATCGCCAAGGGCGGCACGAAACTGGCGGTCGTCACCGACATCGACAACACCGCGCTCGAGACCTACTACCACCCCGGCGAGCCGACCGCGGACGTGCTCGCTTTCATCAAGCACGCCAAGGAAAAGGGCGTCTCGGTGCTGGTGGCCAGCTACCGCAGCAGCGCGAGCAGCGCCAAAGAGGCGCTCGTCGACGCCGGCTACCCGGTGGACCGCGTCTGCGTCCGGAAGAGCTCGGAGTCCCACGCGACCGACACGAAACAGCGCTGCCGCAAGGAATACGCCGCCGCCGGGTACACGATCATCGCCAACGTCGGGAACCGTCCCGGTGACTTCACCGGTGGCAACTACGAGAAGGGCTTCAAGCTGCCCGATTACAACGAGCAGCTCTCCTAGCGCTCAGGCGGGAACGAGCCCGGCCTGTCGTTGACAGGCCGGGCTCGCCTGCGAGGCGGCGGAGCGTCCACAGTCCATACAGAGCCAAAAGCGGTTTGGCGAACAGCCACTCTCCGGGACGGTAGTCTTCCGCGGGCACGAGCCTTTCGGCGAGATCAGGGCGCTGCCGGCGCAAGTACGCACGGGCTTTGAGCGCGTGAGCCGGCTGGGAGGCGATCTTGACGCGGTCGACGCTTTCCAGCAGGGGAATCACGTTCGTGACGTTCTCCCACGTCGATCTGCTTTGCTCTTCGAGAACGACTATGCCGTCGAACCCGAGCGCGGACTTCGCGTAGTCGGCCATCAACCGGGCCTCGGACTCGCCGCCGCTGGTCGAGCCGCCGCTGAAGATCACGAACGTGTCCCGCCAGTTCCCGGTGGCGACCGAGCGAAGGCCCGCCCGGACTCGCCAGCGATTGACGAAGTTCGCCGTCGCCTGGGGGTTCCGGTACCCCAGCACGACAACCGCCTCGGAGCCGCCCTGGCCTTCCCTCACGAGAGTGCGGGACCAACGCCGGTTCAACCATTCTCCCCAGCCGAGGGCCATCGCCCCGGCGATCGCCCATCCGGTCCGCCGCCTCATGGGACGACCCTAGAGCACCCGCGACCGCGGAGCGGTCGGGATGGTTGCCCTGGTGCCGATCGCCGTGGGGAACGCGCCCCTCAGGAGTCCCCGGATCCGTACGGGCGGGTGAGGATCTCCAGTACGTGACCGTCGGGATCGTCGAAGTAGACCCCTCGGCCGCCGTCGTTGGTGTTGATCTCGCCGGGCCGGTAGTGCCTCGGCCCCGCCCAGTACGGCAGCCCTCCTTCGCGGATCCGCCCGAAGATCGTGTCGAACTCGTCCTCCTCGACCAGGAACGCGTAATGCTGCCTGGAGAACTCCCCTTCGTCGTGCATGACATCGAGCGAGACCCCGTTGTCGGTCTGGACCACCAGGAACGGGCCGAATTCGGCGGGTTCGGGCAGTCCGAGGACCGAGACCAGGAAGTCCGCCGTCGCGGCCCGGTCGGTGGCGTGGATGATCGTGTGATTCAGCTGCACTGTCATGAAAAAACCCTAAAATCTCAAGTTAGCTGGAGGTCAACCCGCGCCTTGGTAACGTTTCCCGGCTTCTCACGACTTGAGTAGTGCAAGCCGACACGAAGGGGACGTGATGCGTGCTTTGGTGATGGCCGGTGTGGCCGGACTGCTCACCCTGACCCTCGCTCCGCCGGCGGCGGCCTCCGGCGTACCGGAACAGTGGTCCGCCGGACCGTTCACGGCGCAGGTCGCGGTCATGGCGGGCGACGTCGACGGCGATGGCAAGGACGACCTGGTCAGCTACAACACCTATCTGTACGGATGCTACGTGATGCGGTCGAACGGCACCGCCTTCCAGCCACAGCAGAACTGGGGTGCCGGCAACTTCCTGAGCAGCGGCTTCAACGGCAACGCCAACTTCGTCGGCGACATGGACAACGACGGCCGCGCCGACGCCATCGCCGTCCGGCGGCCCACGCCCTCGACACCGCAAGGCATCTTCGTGGCGAGGTCGATCACCGACTACTACGGCGTGGAACGCTTCGGGACGCCCACACAGTGGCTGAACAACTACATCGCCGGCGATTTCGGGAACCTGGCCGCGGATCTGGACGGCGACGGGGACACCGACATCATCGGCCTGTTCGACGTGGCCACCCTGGCCGCGAGATCGGACGGCACCAAGACGCTGCCCCTGGTCGCGTGGGCGCCGCCCATCCGTGGCGGGAAGGCGACCCTGGCGGCGGACGCGACCGGTGACGGCAAGGCCGACTTCATCCTCGTCGACCAGGGCGGCACGCGGGTCGTGGCAGGCAACGCGAACCGCTGGTTCGACACCCCGGTGTCGTGGTCGACGACGCCGTTCTACGGCACCAAGAAAACCCTCACCGCGGACATCGACGCCGACGGAGACGCGGACCTCATCGCCGTCAACGACACCGACGTGCAGGTGATGCGCTCCACCGGTTCGAGCTACTCCGCACCGGAAACGTGGTACGCGGGCTCCTTCTCCGGCACGAAGGAGACCCTCACGGCCGACGTCGACGGAGACGGCGACGCGGACCTCGTCGCGGTGAACGCCAACGACGTCTGGGTCCTGCGCTCGCAGTAGTTCCCAGGCACCGCCGTGAAAGCCACTTTCGGGACGTCAGATGTCCTGAAAGTGGCTTTCGCGACGTGCGAGCCCTGTGTCAGGCATCGGCTCGGGCTCATCCTCAGAGCTGACGACCGCACCGCGACGCCGGGGCGAGTAGGACCGTGGGCGCACCGGCGATTTGAACCTTCGGTCTGATTCGCCGAGCACGATGACGCGACAGCATTTCCGTCATGATCGAGCTCAGGGAACTGACCAAACGCTACGGCCCGACGGTCGCCGTGGACAACCTGTCCTTCCAGGTCGCGCCCGGCTGCGTGACCGGGTTCCTCGGCCCCAACGGCGCGGGCAAATCGACCACCTTGCGGGCCGTTCTCGGCCTGGACACCCCGACCTCCGGTGACGCGTTGATCAACGGGCGGCGCTACGCGGCCATCGATCGCCCCTTGCACCAGGTGGGCGCGCTGCTGGACGCCTCCGCCGTCCACGGCGGACGCGTCGCCTTCGACCACCTGTACTGCCTGGCCCGCAGCAACGGCATCGGCAAGGCACGCGTGCGCGCGGTGCTGGACCGGGTCGGCCTCGCCAATGTGGCCGACAAGCGGATCGGCGGCTTCTCCCTCGGCATGAAACAACGGCTCGGGATCGCGGCGGCCCTGCTCGGCGACCCCGGCGTCTTCCTGTTCGACGAACCGGTCAACGGGCTCGATCCGGAAGGCATCCGCTGGATCCGCGACCTCATGCACTCCCTGGCGGCCGAAGGCAGGACCGTCCTCGTCTCCAGCCACCTCATGAGCGAAATGGAACTCACCGCCGACCACATCGTGGTCATCGGGCGAGGCAGGCTGATCGCGGAGGCCTCGATCGCCGAACTCGCGGAGCGGTTCCGGCGCGACGTGCTGGTGCGCACGCCGAACGATGCCGAGCTGACCCGCCTGCTGCGGTCGGCGGGCGCGACCGTCACCCGGCAGCCCGACGGAAGCCTTGCCGCACAAGGCCTCGCGCCGTGAGCATCGGCGACATCGCCGTACGGCACCGGATCGCCGTGCACGAGCTCACGCCGCGCAGCGACTCCCTCGAAGACGCCTATCTCAAACTCACCGACGACAGCATCGAGTACCGCGCGGGAAGGACGACCTCGTGATCGACGTCATCGCTTCGGAGACCATCAAGGCGAGATCGGTCCGCTCGACTCGCGCCCTGCTCGCTTTCTCGGCCGCGGCCGTTCTCGTCGGCGGCCTGATGGCCCTCGTCTCCGCCGGGGCCTGGGACGCGGCCACCCCGGACGAACGCTCCCATTTCGGAGGCCTCGGTGACGGCGCCTCCGTCCTCACCGTCGTGCAGCTGTGCCTGATGACGTTCGGCATCCTGACCGCCACTTCCGAGTACTCCACCGGAATGATCCGCACCAGCCTCGTCGCCGTCCCCGTGCGGCGGAAACTCGTGCTGGCCAAGGGCCTGCTCGTCGCGGCGATCACCCTGGTCGCGGGTGAGGTGATCGCGGTCGCGACGTTCTTCGCGAGCAGGCTGCTGATCGGCGACCGGCCGATCGGGTCGCTGACGTCGGTGGCCATCGGGCTGCCGGTGGTACTGGCCGAGGGCCTGCTCATGATGGTCGTCGCCCTGATCGCGTTCGGCCTCGCTACGTTGATCAAGTCCACCGCCGGAACCCTGGTCACCATGGCGGTGCTGCTCTTCGCCCTCCCGATGGTGCCGCGGATGCTGCTGCCCGCGCCCTGGGGCTGGCGGATCGCCTCGGTCCTGCCCTCGGAACTGGCGGGCCAGCTCAGCGGGGCGGCGACGGAAACGTCTCTCTCGCCGCTGGGAGCGCTCATCGCGATGGCGGTGTGGGTGACGGTGGCGATCTGGGCCGGACTCGCCGCCATCACCAAGCGAGACGCTTGATCGAGCCCGTCAGTGGCCACCGACGAGTTCGCCGGACAGCTTCCCGTGGATCCGGGCGCTGTGCTTGTCCAGGCCGACGATGTCGACGGTCTTGCCCCGCGACCCGTACTTGGCGGTGATCGCGTCGAGCGCGGCGACGGTGGAGGCGTCCCAGATGTGGGCGTCGGTCAGATCGATGACGACCTGGGCCGGGTCGTTCGCGTAGTCGAACCGGTGGACCAAATCGTTGCTGGAGGCGAAGAACAGTTCGCCCGTGACGGCGTAGACGACCTGGGTGCCGTCCGGGTCGAGAGCCGCGGTGACGTCGACCAGGCGCGCGACCCGGCGGGCGAAGATCACCATCGCGACGATCGAACCGACCACCACGCCGATGGCGAGGTTGTCGGTGGCCACGACGACTCCCACGGTGACGACCATGACGATGATCTCCCCCGCGGGCATCCGCTTGAGCGTGGCCGGGGCGACGCTGTGCCAGTCGAACGTCCCGAACGCGACCAGGACCATCACCGCCACCAGGGCGGCCATCGGGATCCGCGAGACCAGCGGGCCGAAGACGATGCACAGGATCATCAGGAACGTCCCGGCCAGGAAGGTCGAGAGTCGGGTCCGGGCGCCGGAGGTCTTCACGTTGATCATGGTCTGCCCGATCATCGCGCAACCGCCCATCCCGCCGAAGAAGCCGGTGACGACGTTGGCCACACCTTGGCCGATCGCCTCGCGGGTCTTGTTGGAGCGGGTGTCGGTGATGTCGTCGACCAGCTTCGCGGTCATCAGCGACTCCATCAGCCCGACCAGCGCGAACGCGAGCGCATAGGGCGCGAGCAGGCCGAGGGTGGCGAAGGTGAAGGGCACGTCCGGCACCCCCGGCGTCGGCAGCGAGGAGGGCAGCGCGCCCTTGTCACCGACCGTCGGGATCGCGATGCCCGCGGCGATCGTCAGCGCCGTCAAGGCCACGATGGACACCAGCGGCGCGGGAATCACCCTGGTGAGCTTGGGGAACAGCACCATCACCACGAGTCCGGCCGCGAACAGCGGGTACACCGGCCACGGCACGTCGATCAGCTCCGGCACCTGCGCCAGGAAGATCAGGATGGCCAGCGCGTTGACGAAGCCGACCATCACGCTGCGCGGCACGAACCTCATCAGCTTGGCCACTCCCAGCGACCCGAGCACGATCTGGAACAGACCACCCAGGACGACCGTGGCGACGAGGTACCCGAAGCCGTGTTCCCTGGCCAGCGGCGCGACGACCAGCGCGATCGCCCCGGTCGCGGCGGAGATCATCGCCGGCCGTCCACCGACGATCGAGATCACCACCGCCATGGTGAACGAGGCGAACAGCCCGACGCTCGGGTCGACACCGGCGATGACGGAGAAGGAGATCGCCTCCGGGATCAACGCGAGCGCGACCACCAGACCGGCGAGGATCTCGGTGCGCGCCACCTTCGGCGACAACCACGACGGGCGTGTGCCGCGCAGCCGCGCCGACACCTGAGTCACGAGACTCGACACAGACGGACAACCTGACTTTCTCGGGCGCCGCGAGACGCGGAACGACCTCACGCGATGGGCCGGTGGGCATGATCGTCACCACCGTCGACGACGCTCACCTTACGTCAGAGGCGAGACCGGCCGGCCCACGACGTCGCCCGGCTCGGGCCCGTCGGGAACAGCGACCCTGACGAACGGCGCGGCGCACCGTCCATCAGGGATCGCCGGGTCACTCCCGGAGCGCCGCGGGGGCCGCGCCCCGCTCGGGTTCGACGGGGGCGGGCTCGGCAGGCACCCCGGCCACCGGCTTGCCGCGACGCCTGCGGAACTCGAATCCGACGAGGATCAGCGCGAGCGTCACGGCGCTGAGCCAGAACTGCGAACGGGTCGACGGCAGCAGCGCCATCGCCAGGATCACCCCGGCCATCAGCGCGATGGTCGCGTAGCTCAGCCACGGGAACAGCCACATCTTGAGCGTGAGCTTGTCCGGGTCCTCCCGCTCCAGCCTGCGTCGGAGCCGCACCTGCGCGAGCGCGATCGAGAGGTACACGAACAACGCGACCGCGCCGTAGGAGTTGACCAGGAACTGGAAGATCAGGTTCGGCGAGGTGTAGGCGGCGATGACGGACACGTACCCGATGACCGTCCCAGCCAGTATCGCGCGCCTCGGCACACCGCTGCGGGAAAGCCGGGTGAACGCCTTCGGCGCGTCGCCGTTGCTGGTGAGCGCGAACAGCATCCGCGACGAGGTGTACAGGGCCGAGTTCAGGCAGGACAGCACCGCGGTCAGGACGATCGCGTTCATGATCGTGGCGACGGCCGGGATGCCGAGCACCTCCAGCACGGCCGCGTACGGGCTGACCGCGGTCGCCGGATCGTCCCAGGACTTGATCGCGACGACGAGGAACACCGAACCGACGTAGAACAGCACGACCCGGAGGATGATCGACCGCATGGCCTTCGCGACCGCCTTCTGCGGCTCCGCGGACTCGGCGGCGGCGATGGTGACGATCTCCGCGCCGGTGTAGAAACCGATGCACGGGACCACCGCCGCGAGCACCGCGCCGATCCCGAGTGGCGCGAAGCCGCCGTGGGAGACCAGATTCGTCACACCGCCGTGGGCGCCAGGCCAGAAACCGAACAGGTACAAGGCGCCGACGACCAGGAAGACGACGATCGCGACGACCTTGATCGAGGAGAACCAGTACTCGAACTCGCCGTAGGAGCGGGCCGAGACCATGTTGGTGCCGGTGAGGATCAGGAGCAGGCCGAGACTGAGCACCCACAGTGGCACGTCCGGTACCCACAGCTGAAGGATCCGGCCGCCCGCGACCGCTTCGACCGCCACGACGATGACGAAGAAGTACCAGTACATCCAGCCGACGGCGAAGCCCGCGCGGTTGCCGAGCGCTTCCCTCGCGTAGACGTAGAACGACCCGAGCGCGGGTTTGGCGATCGTCATCTCGGCGAGCATGCGCATGATGAGCACGGTGATCAGGCCCGCGATGAGGAACGAGACCACCGCGGCCGGACCGGCCGACTGGATGACCACGCCACTGCCGACGAACAGTCCGGCTCCGATGACGCCGCCGAGGGCGATCAAGTTCATATGTCGCTGCTTGAGCCCTGGTTTCAGGCCGCTGCTCTGTGCCGGGTCGGACGCTGAAGTCACGTCTCCTCCTTCTCGCACGCACCGCCGGAGCGGTGGCGCTGGGAGCTCCATTGTGGTTCCGGTCACCGTAGGAACAAGTCGGGCCGTGGGCGAGTGCCAGTTACGATGTGGGAAAGGGGTCCAGATCCCGGCGCACCGCCAGAGCGAGCAGTTCCGCCGCGGGACCGGCGAGGCGCCGTCCTTCCGGCCACACCGCGCGCAAGGTCCGGCCGAAGTCGACGCCCTCCACCGCGACGGGCACCAGTCCGGGGTCCGCGACGTCCAGCGCGCTGATTACCGCAGGGCCGGCGCCCGCGATGACGGCGTTGCGGACGGCGGACGCGGAACCCAGCTCCAGCAACGGTTTCACCGGCCCGACCCCGGCCTCGCGCAAGGTGTTGTCGACGGTTTCCCTGGTTCCGGAACCGGGTTCCCGCACGATGAGCGGCGTGCTCGCCAGCTCCGCCGGGGTCAGCGGACGGCTTACGCGCGCCCAGGGATGGGCGCCGGGGACGACGACCACGAGATGGTCCACGGCGACCTTCAGCGACGTGAGCCCGGGCAGCGCGCCGGGTGACTCGACGAAACCGAGGTCGACCTTGCCTTCTCGGGCGAGTTCGGCGACCTGATCGGAGTTCGTGACTTCGAGGCCGAGGCGGAGGCCGGGATTCGTGCGGTTGAGCTCGCCGATCCACACCGGGACCAGGTGCTCGGCCGGTGTCATGCTCGCCGCGACCCGGAGTCCGGCCTGGTGCCGGGCCCGCAAGGCCTCCGCGCCGTCGAGCAGTCCGCCGAGTTCGTCGAGCACACGCCGCGCCCAGCCCGCGATCACGCGGCCGTCGGGGGTGAGCACGGAGCCGCGGCGGGTCCGGTCGATCAGCACAAGGCCAAGCCTGCGTTCCACAGTGGACAGTCGCTTGCTCGCCGACGGCTGCGTCGTCCTGAGGACGGCGGCGGCCTGGCCGATGCTGCCCAGTTCGCCGACGAGCACGAGCAGGCGCAAGGCGTCCAGCTCCGGCGCTGTCATAGCCAAGGTGCATGACCTACCCGTCGCTCTTCCGGCTACCGGCACGGTTCTCTCCGGACGACGCTCGTCGGCATGGGCACCATCACCGCGCGGCGAACGAAGCCGCACCTGACCGGTCTGGCCGTCACCGCCCTCGGTGTGGCCGTCGCGTACCTGCTGAGCACCGCGGTTCCCGTACTCAGCGCGCTCACCCTCGCCGTCGTACTCGGAGTGCTCGCCGGTTCGCTGCCGGTGCTCTCGGACGGCACCCGGCAGGCGATCGCGAAGGTGACGAAGAAGCTCCTGCGGGCCGGGGTCGTCCTTCTCGGCTTGCAACTCGCGCTCCCGTCCGTGCTCTCCCTCGGGCCCGGCACCCTGCTCGCGGTCGTGCTGACCGTCGGCCTCACGTTCCTCGGCACGATCGGCCTCGGCAGGCTCATCGGTGTTCCGCGCGGGCTCGCGATGCTCGTCGCGACCGGGTTCTCCATCTGCGGCGCGTCGGCGATCGCGGCGATGGAAGGGGTCGTCGAACGGGAGGACTCCGACGTCGCGACCGCGGTCGCCCTGGTCACCTTCTACGGCGGCCTGGCGATCGCGGCGGTCCCGCTCCTCGGCGGCTGGCTGGGGATGGACGCGCTGCGGATCGGCGGCTGGGCCGGGCTGGGAGTGCACGAGGTCGCCCAGGTGGTCGCGGCCGCCACCCCGGCCGGGACCGCCGCCGTCGCGGCCGCCGTGGTGGTGAAGCTGAGCCGGGTCGTCCTGCTGGCGCCGATGGTCGCCGCGGTCAGCGTGCGCGAACGCCGTCGCCGTCCGTCCGCGGGCGGGAAGCGCGCCCCGCTGGTCCCCTTGTTCGTCCTCGGGTTCCTGGCGATGGTGGTGCTGCGGAGCACCGGGATCCTGCCGGGCGTGGCGCTCGACGTCGCCAAGGTGGTGTGCACGCTCCTGCTGGCGGGAGCGCTGTTCGGGCTGGGCTGCGCGGTCCGGATCGGCTCGCTGATCCGGACCGGTGGCCGGGCGCTGCTGCTCGGCCTGCTCTCCACCCTGCTGGTCGGCACCATCGCCTACGTCGCGCTGGCCCTCCTCGGCTAGCTTCACGGAACGTCCAGGGCTTGAGCGGCGGTCAGGAGGGCGAGCGTCTCGATGTCGGAGGCCGAGCAGCCGCGGGAGAGGTCGTTGAGCGGGGCCGCGAGCCCCTGGAGGATCGGGCCGAGCGCGACGGCGCCCCCGAGCCGTTCGGCGATCTTGTAGCCGATGTTGCCGGCGTCCAGATTCGGGAACACGAGGACGTTCGCGCGGCCGGCGACAGCGGAGCCGGGCGCCTTCGCCGCCGCGATGGACGCCACCAGCGCGGCGTCGAACTGGAGCTCACCGTCCACCGGAAGGCCGGGTTTCCGCCGTCGCACCAGTGAAGTCGCCTCACGGACGACCTCCACGCGCTGATGGTCGGCACTGCCCTGCGTGCTGAACGACAGCATCGCGACCACCGGCTCGTCCCCCGTCAGCCCGCGATGGGTCGCGGCGGCGGCGAGGGCGATGTCGGCCAGCTGCGCGGCGCCCGGCTCGGGAACCACGGCGCAGTCCGAAAAGGTCAGCCGCCGTCCGTCCGGGAGCAGCAACAGGAAGCAACTGCTCAAAGTGGACACTCCCGGCGCCAGGCCGACCACCCGCAACCCCGCGCGCAGAACGTCCGCGGTCGGCCGGGTCGCCCCGGCGACACAGGCGTCCACCCGGCCCGCCCGCAGGGCCGCGGCCGCGACGAACACCGGATCGCGCCGGGCCTCGGCGAGCTTTTCCGGACGACTCGCGAATCCCGCCGCCAGCGCGGCCGCCGTCCCCTCGTCGGCGAGGGCGTCCGCGACGTCCACGATCACGTCGGCCGGCACTCCGGCGGCGCGAAGCCTGCCCTCGTCACCGAACAGCGAGGGCCGCACGACCCCTTCGGCCCGGAGCGCGAGGGCGGCGCGGACTGCGCGGTCGTCGTCGCCGTCCGCCAACGCGACGCGGAGATTCCGCCCGCGCAACACTTTCCGCCATCTGTCGAGTGTCACGTCCGGCGTGGCCTCGGTGGTCAGGCTCATCGAAGTACCTCCGCAAACGAAGCGGGGGCCGCCGGAAGACGGCGACCCCCACCGGGTGAACTGGGCTGGTTCAGGGCTGGACGGCCTTCTCGACGTCGTTGAGCATCGCGTCGACGCCGTGGAGCAGTTCGGTGAGCACCTCGCGATCGGCGACCAGCGGCGGGGAGATCATCAGCATCGTCGCGCCGCGGTCGTCGCCGCGGAGGATGACGCCCGTGCGGCGGAACGCCTCCGGGAGCACCTCGCGGAGCACCTTCAGCGACTCCGCCTCGGTCAGCTCCCGGCCGCTGTCGCTGTCGGCCATCAGCTCGATGGCGTAGAAGAACCCGGTGCCGCGGACGTCCTTGACGCAGCGGTGCGCGGACTTGAGCGAGTTCAGCGCGGCGAACAGTTCCGGGCCCTCGGCGAGCACGTTGTCGAGCACCCTCTCGTCCCGCATCGCGGTGAGGTTGGCGACGGCGACCGCGGTGGCGACCGGATGCCCGCCCCAGGTGGCGCCGTGGGTGAAGACGCCGCCCTTCGGGGAGTCGTACAGCTCGGTGACCAGCTTCTCGCGCACGATCACCCCGCCGAGCGGCGCGTACCCCGACGTCGATCCCTTGGCGAAGGTGACCAGGTCCGGCACCACCCCGGTGACACCGTGCCCGAACCAGTGCCCCAGCCTGCCGAACGAGCAGATGACCTCGTCCGACACGAGCAGGATGCCGTACTTGTCGCACAGCGCGCGCAAAGCGGGCCAGTACCCCTTCGGCGGGACCAGCGCGCCGCGGCCGTTCTGTACCGGCTCGGCGAACAGCGCCGCGATGGTCTCGGGCCCTTCTTCGAGGATGACCCGTTCGATCGCGGTGACACAGTCCAATTCGGCCGCCGGGCCGCAATCGCCCAGCAGTCCCAAGGTGTTCGGCACGTGCCGGACGCCGGGCATGAGCGGACCGAAAGGTTCCTTGATCTTCGCCAGCCCGGTCACCGAGAGGGCGCCGATGGTCGTGCCGTGGTAGGCCATGTCGCGGCTGATGATCTTCGTCCGCTCGGGCTGCCCTTGGCTGCGGTGGTACTGCCGGGCGAACTTCAGCGCGGTTTCGACCGCCTCCGAGCCGGAGTTGACGAAGAACGTCGTCCCGAGATCGCCCGGCGCGAGTCCGGCCAGCAGCGTGGCCGCTTCGATCGCGGGGGTGTGCGCCGAACCCCAGTTGCTCGCGTAGGCCAGGGTGCCGACCTGGTCGGCGGCGGCCTTGGCGATGTCGGCGCGCCCGTGGCCCATGTTGACGCAGAAGAGCCCGGCGAGGCCGTCGAGGTGGCGGCGTCCCTCGGTGTCGATCAGGTAGCTTCCCTCGCCGCGTACGAACACCGGGAAATCCGAGGCCCAGGTGTCCTTGCGGGTGAAGTGCGGGCCGAGATGCCGTCGAGCCTGCGCTCGCAGCTGGGTGACGTCCACGGAGACCTCCTTCGAGACACGAGTCTGTGCCTTGACTTTCGCAATCCGCGTGGCCCTGGCCCAGCGCCAGAGCGGCGGCGTTCGATGGGTCCAGTTGGTCGTGAGCGGCGGTGCCCTTTGAGAGGCCGAGTACGTGAAGGCCCCCTTCATTGCGCTAGACGCAGTGAAGGGGGCCTTCATGTACCGCAGGCGAGCGAAACGAAACGACTTACACGTAGTCCTTGTACTTCTCCAGGAACCGCACGGGCTTGGACAGCGCGTCGCGGCGGAACGGGTCGCCCAGCTCGCGGGTGCACATGATCTCGACGACGGTGGTCTTGCCCTCGTTCATCTGCGCCTCGACGGCGCGCCGCAGCGCGGGGCCGACCTCGTCGAGTTTCTCCACGACGACGCCCTCCGCGCCCATCGCCTTCGCGATCCCCGCAAAGCTCTCGCTTTCCAGCTCACCCGCGACGAACCGGCGGTTGTAGAAGTCGACCTGGTTCTTCTTCTCCGCGCCCCACTGCCGGTTGTGGAACACCACGGCGGTGACCGGGATGTCGTGGCGGACCGCGGTCATGATCTCGCCCATGCTCATCCCCCACGCGCCGTCACCGGCGTAGGAGATCGCGGGCCGGTCGGGCGCCGCGGCCTTGGCGCCGATGATGGTCGGCAGCGCGTACCCGCAGTTGCCGAAACTCATCGGAGCGAAGAAGCTGCGTGGTTCCTCGAAGCGCAGATAGCTGTTCGCGACCGAGTTGATGTTCCCGATGTCGGTCGACACCATCACCCGCGGCGGCATGGCCTTCTCCAGCTCCCGCAACACTTCCCGCGGGTGCAGCCAGTTGCCTTCCTCGGTCTCCTGCTCCGCGATCATGTCGAGGCTGAACGGGTCGTTCTCGTGGGTCCAGGCGTCGAGTTCGGCCTCCCACTCGTCCTTCTCCGCCTTGATCTTCGCCGCGCGGGCGTCCCTGGTGGAGTCACATGCCAGGGTCCGGTCCTGAAGCCGCCGGGTCAGCGCGACCGCCGCGTCCTTGGCGTCACCGCAGATGCCGACGGTGATCTTCTTGACCAGTCCGAGCATCTTGTGGTCCGCGTCGATCTGGATGATCTTCGCGTCCTTGGGCCAGTAGTCCATCCCGTGCTGCGGCAGCGTGCCGAACGGGCCGAGCCGCGAGCCGAGCGCGATCACGACGTCCGCCTGGGAGATCAGCTTCATCGCGGCCTTGGAACCCTGGTAGCCCAGCGGTCCGCACCACTGCGGGTGGCTCGCCGGGAACGAGTCGTTGTGCAGGTAGCTGTTCACCACCGGCGCGCCGAGGCGTTCGGCGAGCGCCTTGCACTCCTCGACGCCGTCGGCCATCACCACGCCGCCGCCGGAGATGATCACCGGGAACTCCGCCGTGGCCAGCAGGGCGGCGGCTTCGTCGAGGCTCCGCTCCCCGCCGGGACCGCGATCGAGCCTGGCGGGCTCCGGGATCTCGGCCTCGATCTCGCCGTAGAAGAAGTCACGCGGGATGTTGAGCTGCGTCGGGCCGAGTTCGGAGTGGGCCCGGTCGAAGCAGCGGCCGGTGTACTCGGCCATCCGCTTCGCGTTGTTGACGTGCCCCTGGTACTTGGTGAACTCCTGGAACATCGGCAGCTGGTTGGCCTCTTGGAAACCACCGAGGCCGGTGCCCATCGTGCCCGCCTCCGGGGTCACGATCACGACCGGGCTGTGCGCCCAGTAGGCGGCCGCGATCGCGGTCACGCAGTTGCTGATGCCGGGGCCGTTCTGGCCGATGACGACGCCGTGCCTGCCGCTCACCCGGGCGTAGCCGTCGGCCATGTGCCCGGCGCCCTGTTCGTGCACGACCGGTACCAGCCGGATGCCCGCCGGCGCGAAGATGTCCATCGCGTCCATGAACGCCGACCCCATGATGCCGAAGATGTCGGTGACGCCGTTGGCCACGAGCGTCTCGACGAAGGCCTCGGACGGGGTCATCTTCTTCCGGCCGCTGACGACCGCGCGGCCGTCACCCGTCTTCCGTTCCGTCATGTTCCGCTCCTTCGACAGGCGATATTTACAAAAAACGATACGTGGCGTTCCTGAAATCAGGATGCGGTCGACGATAGGACGGCTGACGCCCAGGGTCAACGCCGGATTCTGAAAATCGAGACGCCATGTGCTACTTTTCGGAACATGGAGCTGCTTCGCGAACCCGAGCCGATCAACGGGGACACGCCGACCATCCGGCTGTTCTCCCTGCTCGAGCTGATCGCCGCCAAGGATCAGCTGGTCTCCCTGCAGGGCCTCGTCGAAGAGACCGGCCTGCCGAAACCGACCCTGCACCGCATGCTCCAGCAGCTCGAAGGCGCGGGCCTGCTCGTCCGCCAGGCCGACGGCCGCCACTACGGCACCGGCCACCGGCTGCGGCAGCTCGCGGAGAACCTGCTCCTCAACGCGACCCACCACGGCGCCCGGCACGCCGTCCTGCGCCATCTCGTCGACGAACTCGGCGAGAGCTGCAACGTGACCACCTTGTCGGGCAACGAAATCGTGTACCTCGACCGCGTGGAGACCCCGGAACCGCTGCGGTTCTACCTCCGGCCCGGCTCACGCGTCCCGATCCACTGTTCGGCCAGCGGCAAGATGATCCTCGCGCAGATGAAGCCCGCGCAGCGGCAAAAACTGCTCGCGCACGCGCCGCTCAAGCAGTACACGAACAAGACCCTCACCGACCTCGACGCGCTCGAAGCCGAGTTCACCCGCATCCGCCGTGACGGATTCGCGCTCGACGACGAGGAGTTCCTGCCCGGCTTGGTCTGCGTCGCGGTCCTCGTCCCGGGTCGCGCCAACCTTTGCGTCGCCGTGCAGGCGCCGGTCATGCGGCTGACCCCGGACAAGGCGCTGCAAACGCTCCCGGCGCTCCAGCGCGCGGCCGAGGCGATCAGCCGCGTCGACGCCGAGGGCGGGTCCGAACCGGAAAGTGTTCCGTCGTAAGGAGTTCTCATGGTCCCCGAGCTTCGGCTCCCGGTGCGCGACGTCTTCGGCATCGATTCGGATCTGGTCGTCGGCGCGTTCCGTGAACGCGCCGAGCACGTCCCCGAGATCGACGAGGCGTACCGCTTCAACCCGGAAGTGACGCTGGCCCTGCTCGCCGGGTTCACCCGCGACCGCCGCGTCCTGGTGCAGGGTCTGCACGGCACCGGCAAATCCACCCACATCGAGCAGGTCGCCGCGCGGCTCAACTGGCCGTGCGTGCGCGTCAACCTGGACGGCCACCTCAATCGCCTCGACCTCGTCGGCCGCGACACCGTCGTATTGCGCGAGGGCAAGCAGGTCACCGAGTTCCAGGAGGGCATCCTCCCGTGGGCGCTGCAGCGGCCGGTCGCGCTGGTCCTCGACGAATACGACGCCGGCCGCCCGGACGTGATGTTCGTGCTCCAGCGGGTCCTCGAACGCGACGGCAAGTTCACCCTCACCGATCAGAACCGGGTCCTGTGCCCACATCCGTCCTTCCGGCTGTTCGCCACCGCCAACACGGTCGGGCTCGGCAACCTCAACGGGCTCTATCACGGCGCGCAGCGGCTGAACCACGCACAGATCGACCGCTGGAACATCGTGGCGTCGCTGAACTACCTGCCCGCAGCCGAAGAGATCGCGATCGTGCGAGCACGGGTGCCTAGTGTTCCCGAAGCGCTGGCGGCATCCCTGGTCGCGGTCGCCGCCTTGACCCGCAAGGGTTTCCAGGCAGGCGACCTGTCCACTTTGATGTCCCCGCGCACGGTGATCACCTGGGCGGAGAACATCGAGATCTTCGGCGATCCGGCGACGGCGTTCCAGCTGTCCTTCGTGAACAAGTGCGACGAAGCCGAGCGTGCCATCGTGGCGGAGTACTTCCAGCGGTGCTTCGACGACGAACTCCACTTGCTCTCGGCATGACCGCCGGACAGGCGGAAACCCGGCGCCGTCATCAGGTCGAGGAGTTGTGCGCGGCCGCGGTCCGGGCGCTCAGCGGCGATCCGGCCCTGCACTTCCGGGCGCGGCGGCTGCATCGGGGACGCGAGCCGTTGTCCTTACACGCGCCGCATCTGCGCCAGTCCGCCGATGACGATCTGTTGTCCTCACGCGGGATCGCGGACGGCATGGCGTTGCGCCTGACCGTCTCGGACGCCGCCCTGCACCGGCGCCTGCGCCCCGCCGATCCGGCCGAGCGCGGGATTTTCGAGCTGCTGGAACAGTTCCGTGTCGAGTCGCTCCCGCCCGCGGAACTGCCGGGGATGCGGCGGAACCTGCGCCTCCGGCACGTCCGCTGGTCGCTGGAGTTCCATCGGTCCGGGCTGACCGAGACCGCGCGCGGCCTGGCGCTGTACACGGTCGCGCAGATCTGCCGGTCGCGGATCACCGGCGAACCCGTGGTCGAGGAGACCGAGGACCTCATCGAGGCGACCAGGTTCGCGCTGGCGCCGTCGCTCGGTCACGACCTCGCCGGACTGCGGCGGCACCGGATGGACCAGGAGGCGTTCGCCGGCCACGCGCTGGGGATCGCCCGGACGGTGAGTGTCCTGCTCGCCGGGACCGAGCGGGACGCCGAGGACGACGGCGATCCCACCGACCCGCGGTTCAGCCTCGTGCTCGACTTCGACGCGAGCCTCGGCGAGCAGATCCCTTCCGCGACCGCCGGGACCAGCCGGACCTTGGGCGAATCCGGGGCGGCGTACCGGGTCTACACCACCGCGTACGACCGCGAACGACGTGCGTCGGACCTGGTGCGCCCCGGGCAGCTGACCGAACTCCGCGAACGGCTCGACAGGCGCGTCGGGAGGCAAGGTGTCAGCCCGGGACGGCTGGCTCGCGACCTCAAGGCGGTGCTCGCCGAGCCCGCGCGCGACGGCTGGGACGGCGGGCAGGAGGAAGGCCACCTCGACGGCCGCACCCTGGCGCAGCTGATCAGCTCCCCCACCGAACGACGGATCTTCCGCACCGAGCGGATCGAACCGGTGGCGGACACGCTCGTGACTTTCCTGCTCGACTGCTCGGGTTCGATGACCGCGCACGCGGAGCCCGTCGCCGCGCTGGTCGATATCTTCGCGCGCTCGCTCGAACTCGCCGGCGCGACCTGCGAAGTACTCGGCTTCACGACCGGCGCCTGGAACGGGGGCAGGCCCGGACGGGACTGGAGGCGAGCGGGACGGCCACGGCATCCCGGCAGGCTCAACGAGCGGCTCCACCTGGTGTTCAAGGACGCCGAAACTACCTGGCGCCGGGCACGCCCGGATCTCGCGGCCCTGCTGAAGGCCGATCTGTTCCGGGAAGGCGTCGACGGCGAGGCGGTGGCCTGGGCCTGCGACCGGATGCGCGCGCGAACGGAAGCGCGCCGGATCCTGCTCGTCCTCTCGGACGGCAGTCCCATGGACACCGCGACGAGCCTGGCGAACGATCCGCACTACCTGAACGAACATCTCCGGGAAACCTTGCGGCGTCAGGAAAGTACCGTCGAGATCCGCGGAGTCGGCGTCGGGCTCGACCTCAGCCCGTTCTACCGCCGCTCGCGGGTACTCGACACTTCGGTCACGTCGGGGTACGCCCCGTTCCGGGACGTCCTCGGGTTACTGACCCGGGGGTGAGTCCTGCTGCTGGTCGCCCTGCTGCTGGTTACCGGAGTCGCCGGAGTCGCCGAGGAAGCCCTTCGCCTTGTCGGCGGCCGTGTCGATCTTGTCGGAGTGCTCACCGAAGCGGGATTTCGCGAAATCGGCGGCCTTGTCGACGTGCTCCCCGCTCACTTTGTCCTTCATGCCTTCGAAGTCGATACCCATCAGAACTCCTCGTATTCACTGGCGCCGAAGATCGACGCGTATCTCCATCAAAGGCCATCGGCGCCGTACTGCAACCTGAGGCGGACGACTGGGTGAGTTTCCGCGATTTCACCTCATTTACCCTTTCCAGGTAAGGAAATCAGCCTCGACCACCGTGAAGGACCAGCCATCGAGGTAGCTCAGTCGGGTGGTCTTGCCGTCCGTTCGCCCGGCCACGATTGGCGCTTTTAGCTCTTTCGTGTTCGTATCCCTGGCGTCGGCCAATACGGAGACAGCCAAAAGGAGTTCGAACCTCATGCGCAGGACAATTGCCCGGACGGTGGCGGGTGTGGCGATCGTGGCCGGCCTGGTCGCCGCATGCGGCTCCGAGGGCGAAAACGGTGCGGCCGGAACAAATGGCGCGAATGGAAACGCTTCAAGCGCGCCGGCCGCGTCGTCCTCCGGCACCGGAGCCGACACGCCATCGGGAGCGGGCACCGGGGACGCGGGTCAGGCCGGCGGCGAAGCGGCCCAGAAGGTGACCGCGGCGATCCAGCAGGCACTTCAGCAGTCACCGGTCATGTTCACCACGGAAAGCGCCGAGCTGTCCGAGAAGAGCAAGTCGGCGCTCGGCGAGATCGCCAAGGCCATGCAGGGCAACGACGTCAAGATCGCCGTCGCCACTCACGCGGGTTACCCCGACGCGGAAAAGTCCAAGGCACTCTCCGAAAAGCGCGCCGAAGCCATCAGCGCCGCCTTCGAAGGAGCGGGCGTGGCCAAGGATCGCGTCAAGAGCGAAGCGACCGGTAACGAAAAGGCACAGGGCGACAAGGCGTTGGACACGCAGATCACCGTCGCCCAGTGACCTTCGACGGACCCCGGCGCCGTCACTACCTGATCGGTCCGAGCGGTTTTCCCAATTTCGGCGACGAGCTGATCGCGGCGACGTGGTTGCGGTATCTGGCCAGGACCGAGCCGGAGGCCGACGTCTGGCTCGACACCCACTCGCCGGGGCCCGCTCAACTGCTGCTGAACGATCTGCACCCGCGCCTGCGCTGCACGGACACCCTGTGGCGGCTGTGCGGTGAGGCGCCGTCCGACGATCCGTGGGAGGTGGCGCGCTGGGTGCAGTCGGCGGTGGACGATCCCGGTCTCGCGCCGCGGTGGGACGCGGGCATCGGTCTGCTTGGCCGGACCGACGTGGTGCACCTGATCGGCGGCGGGTATCTCAACGCGCTGTGGCCTCGGCACATCGGGCTGATCGCGGGTGCCGCGGCCGCCGCCCGGCGATCGGGCGCCCGCACGGCCATGACCGGGCAGGGGCTCACGCCGTTCCCCGCCGGTGCCACCGATCTTCTCCGCTCGCTCGCCGACCGCTTCGACGTCGTCGACGTCCGTGACGATCCGTCGGCCGAACTGCTCCCCGGGGTCGTCCGGACAGGCGACGACGTCTTCCTCGAACCCCACGACCAGCCGCCCGTCGCGCACGCGCGCGAATTCGTGCTGTGCGTGCAGTCCGACATCGGCACCTTCGAGCCGTCCGCGCTGGCCGCCCGGGTGCTGGGCTTGTTGCGATCGTGGGAGGTGCACCCGGAACAAATCGCGGTCGTCGAAGGGATTCCCCGGATCGACCGTGCCGTTCCGGCGCTGCTGGAACACGAGCTCGCCGGTGCGGAATTCCATCCGTTCCGCGACATCTGGCGCCACGGCCTGCCGGTGGCGCCAGGCCAGACCTGGATCTCCAGCCGCTACCACCCGCACCTTCTCGCCGCGGCGGCGGGCGCGACCGGTCTCGCGATCAGCGTGTCGCGCGGGTACTACACGACCAAGCACCAAAGCCTGATCGACCTCGGTTCGGGCTGGACGTCGTTCGACGCCGAGGCGGGCGGGACACCGGACCGGCCGACCGGTACCGGATTCCCGCCGCACGTCCTCAGGCGGTGCCGGGAGTCGAAACTTTCGGTCGCGAAGGCGGTGTACGGGAGCCGGGTAGCCGAAGAAGCCACGGCGCCTCCCCCGGTGCGGCGCCTCGCCTTGCGTTCGTGGCGGGCGCGATCGAGCTAGCCGGATCATGCGTGCTCAGAGCCGGATCTCGCGTGCTTGGAGGCGGATCTCACGTCCAAGCACGCGAGTTCCGCCTCCAAGAACGCGAGATCCGCCTCCAAGAACGCGAGTTCGGTCTTCAAGCACGCATGATCGGTCTTCAATCACGGGCTGAGTGACGGCACCGCCGCAGGGGCCGGGACGCTTTCGGGAGACAGCGCCACCGGCATCCGCGCCTTGTCCGGCGACGCCAGGCTCCAGACCGCCACCACGGCCATGTTCAGCCCCATCGACACCAGACCCGCGTTGAATCCGCCGAACGTCGCGCCGGTGACATACAGGACGATCGCGGCGAGCACCCCGGTGATCATCCCGGCGGCCACCGCGGCCGTCCGCACCCGGCGCACGAACAGGATCGCGAGCCAGCCGGGGACGACCTGGGCCAGCAGGTTGTAGGTCAGGTTCAGGATGGTGAGCATCAACGTCGACGCGACGAGGGTCAGGACCGCCGCCAGGACCAGGAAACTCGCCACCGCGACGACCGTCCACCGTCGTTGCGCGGCGGCCGGGATGTTCGGCGCGAGGTTGCGGCAGACCATGCCGCCGATGGTGAGCGCGGTCGCGGCGAGGACCAGGACACCGGACAGTGCGGCGCCCGCGGCGACGAGACCGAGCAGCCAGTCGGGCAGCAAACCCTTGGCCGTCACCATGAACACCGTATTCGGGTTCTTCAGGTCCGGATGCGCGCGCACGCCGTAGTAGGCGGCCAGCACCAGGAACGGGTAGATCAGCATGTACAGCGGCATCCACACGGTCGAGCTCTTCACCGCGCGTTCGGACCGGGCCGGGAACACGTACGCGCCACCGAAACCGAGGTAGAACACGATGCTCTGGAACAGGATCGTCGTCATCGCGAACGTCAGTTCCGAACCGCCCATGGTGGTCTGCGCCGCGCTGAGCACCTCGGGTCCGCTGACCTTCGCGGTGCCGCCGGCGGCGAGTACGACCGCCACTCCGACGAGCACGACGCCGACCAGCATGAACAGGTCCTTGAGGATCGAAACGAACGCGGGCGACCGCACCCCGGAGACGGCGATGTAGACGAACGCCACGATGCCAGCCAGCACCACGCACTGCACGGGATCCAGCCGCAGCCCCAGATTGCTCAGCACCACCTGCAGACCGATGAACTGGTACTGCCCCCACGGGACCAGCGCGATCAGCATCGTGACACAGGTGATCAGCTCGAGCCGCCTGCTGCCGAAATGCCGTCCGAACACGTCGGGCACGGTCATCGCGTCGTACCGTTTCGCCGCCCGCCACACCAGCGGGGCCAGGAAGTAGCCCAGCGAGTACGCGAGCAGGATGTAGCCGATGAACCAGATCCCGTAACTCGCGCCGTGCGCGTAGATCCCGCTCGGGAACCCGATCATCGTCCCGATGCTGTACACCTCGCCGACCGCGAGGAAGTACACCAGCCACGCCGGGAACGAGCGGCCGCCGACGAGGAACTCGGAGATCCCGCCGCCGCGCGTGGACCGTCCGGCCCACACCGCGAGCCCGATCGAGCCCGCCATCACCACCGCCACGATCGCGATCAGCATCAGTCGTCCTCCGGGTAGTGGGCGCGGTCGAAGAAACGCCAGCTGATCCACAGGCACAGGGTGGTCAGCGGGCAGCAGCAGAACACCCAGAAGAACAGCACCGGGACGCCCAGTACCGACGCCGTCGATCCCGACAGCACCAGGATTCCCGCCAGCAGGGCGAAAGCGGGGACGAACAGTCCGATGAGGACACTGGGCCAGCTGCGGATCATCGAGTCACTCCCGCCGTCTCGCGCCGCCAGACGACCTCGCCGCCGCTGACGGTGGCTTCCACGGTCAGCTCACGGATCCGGTCGGGGTCGATCGTGGTGGGATCGCCGGACAGCATCGCGAGATCGGCGAGTTTCCCGATCTCCAAGCTGCCCTTGAGGTTCTCCTCCCCCGCCAGGTACGCGGCGTCGATCGTGTAGCCGCGCAACGCGGCGTCGACGTCGACGGCCTGTTCGGGACCGAGCACCTTGCCCTGTCTGGTGACGCGGCGCACGGCGCACCAGATCCCTTCCAGCGGCGGCACCGGCGTCACCGGGGTGTCCGAATGCAGGCCGAAGTGGATTCCGCGCGAGCGGGCCGAGACCAGCGGGCTGATCCGGCGCGCCCGTTCGGGGCCGAGGAAGACGTCGCGATGCCGGTCTCCCCAGTAGTAGACGTGCTTGACGAAGAACGACGCGAGGACGTCGTGGGCGGCCATCCGGTCCAGCTGGTCTTCGCGCACCGTCTGGCAGTGTTCGATCCGGTGCCGCCTGCCGGTTCCCGTCGGCGAGCCCAGCCGGGAGTAGCCGTCGATGATCGCGTCGATCGCCGCGTCCCCGTTTCCGTGCACGGCGACCTGCCAGCCCGCCGCGTCGAGTGCGGCGATCCGGCGGCCGAGTTCGGCGGGTTCGAGCAGCATCATGCCGTGCTCGTCCGGGTCGCAGGTGTAGCCCTCCGCGAGGCATCCCGTCTTGCCCTGGATCGACCCGTCCGCGACGATCTTCACCCCCGTCATCGCGAACTTGTCGTCCGCGCCGCCGGTGTCCGGCGCTTCCGGCGTTCCTTCCGTCAGGCCGGGAAGCAGATCGTGGAACAGGTAGCCGCGCACCCGGACGCGGAGTTTCCCCGCCCGCCGCAGCAGCGCGTACGCCTCCAGTTCCGCCGCTCCGCCGATGAGCCCGATACCGGTGTCGTGCACGGAAGTCACGCCGTTGGCGAGATATTCCTCGTCCGCCAGGAGCAGGGCTTCGGCCAGTTCGCCCGCGCTCTGCCCGGGCAGCCGCGACGTGACCAGGAAGGCCGCCGTCTCGACGAGCACCCCGGTCGGTTCGCCCCGGGCGTCACGCACGATGAGCCCGCCGGGCGGGTCCGGTGTCTCGGCGGTGATCCCGACTTCACGCAGGGCGAGCGAGTTCGCGGTGCAGAAATGCCCGGAAACGTGGGTCAGCACCACGGGATTCCGGCCGGAGACGGGGTCGAGGTCCGCGCGCGTCGGGTGACGGCCGTCGGCGAGCAGGGTGTCGTCGTAACGGAAACCCCGGATCCACTCCCCCGGCCCCAGCTCCTTGGCCGCCTGGGCGACCCGGCCCGCGATGTCGGCGATGGTGTCGTTGGGCGGGCTGCCGGCGTCGACCGGTGCGGCGAGGGTCATCCCGAAGAACGCCGGATGGTTTTGGGATTCGACGAAACCGGGGATCACCGTGCGCTCGGCCAGGTCGAGCACGGTGGTCTCCGGGCCGATCAACCCGGAGATCTCACGCTCGGACCCCAGCGCGGTGATCCGCCCGCCGGTCGCGGCCAGCGCACGGACCCGTCTCCCCGCCGGATCCAAGGTGAGCACGGTGCCCCCGAGGGCGACGAAATCTGCGGCGGGTTCTTCTCGAAGGGATTCCTGCACACGGACCTCCTGGCGACGTTGCCTGGCTCACGAAGGATCACCAGACAGTGCGGCACATCTGGCCGCCTGAACAGGTCCAGAACGGTCCGGTGCGGTGGTACCAGTTGTCTCCTCAGCCGCCGAGCAGGTCGCGGCAGGCCTCGCCGAGCAGCCGGATGCCGGGATCGATGTCGCGCAGGGGCACCGCCGCGAAGCCGATCCGGAAGTGGTTGCGCGGCGGGTCGTCCCCGACGAAGAAGATGTCACCGAGTTCGATCAGGACGCCGTCGCGTTCGGCGCGCTCCATCAGCGCCCGGCAGTCCAGTCCGGACGGTCCGGTCATCCAGAGGCTGACCCCGCCGGGCGGGTACGCCGTCTGCGCCCACGGCAGGTGCTCGGTGACCGCGGCGCAGGTCGCCTCCCATTTCCGCATGAGTTTCGTGCGGTATCGCCGCAGGGAACGGTGATACTCGCCGCTGTCGATGAGCAACGCCAGCGCCCGCTGGAGGTGACCGGGCGGATGCCGCAGCACGTACCGCCGGATCTCCCGCAACTCCCGCACCAGTTCGCGCGGTCCGACCAGGTAGCCCAGCCGCAGACCGGGTGAGAGGAACTTGGAGAAGGTGCCGAGGTAGATCGCGTCACCGGTGCCGTCGAGCGCCTTGAGCGCGGGCGTCGGGCTGCCGTGATACCGGAACTCGCTGTCGTAGTCGTCCTCGACGAGCACCGTGCCCGCGCTCGCGGCCAGGCTGAGCAGGCGACGACGGCGGCCGATGCTCAACGTCGCGTTCGTCGGATGGTGGTGGCTCGGGGTGAGATAGAGCAGGTCGACGCCGTCGAGTGTCTCCGGCGGGCGCAGGCCGCTCTGATCGACGTCGACGCCGCGCAACCCGGCTCCGGTGCGCAGGAAGATGTGCCGGGCGTCGAGGTACCCCGGGTTCTCCATCGCCACGACGCTGTCCTGGCCGAGCAGCGCGCGGCCGAGCAGGTCGAGCCCTTGCTGCGAACCGACGGTGATCAGCACCTCGGACGGGTCGGCCTCGATCCCCCGCGCGGTGAGCAGCTGACGGCAGATCAGGTCGACCAGCATCGGGTCGTCGGAGCCGACGCTGTCCTGCAAGCTCGGGAATACGTGCGGCCGGTACAGCGCGTCACGCAGGCACCGGGTCCACGATCGCGCCGGGAAGGCGGTGACGTCCACCTGCCCGGCGAGGAACGGGTACGGGTAGGTGTGCCAGTCCACGCGTTTCTCGATGTGCGGCACCCCGGCGTCCGGGTACCGGCGCACCCGCGCGCTCCAGTCGATGGAGGGGCTGGTGCCACGCTCCTGCACCGCGCAGTGCGGCCGCATCTCCGCGTTGATGAACAGCCCGCTGCGCTCCCGGCTCTCCACGAACCCTTCGGCGACCAGCTCCTGGTAGGCGAGGTTGATGGTGTTGCGGGAAACGCCGAGTTCGGCGGCCAGCTCACGCGAGCTCGGCAGCCGGTGAGCCGGGTCGAACGTGCCGATCGCGATGCCGTGCTCGATGGCGCGCCGCACCTGCCGATAGAGCGGTTCGGCGGACGTGCGGTCGATTTCGATCAACGTTCGCGGCAACGGCACCTCCCTCCCGGCGACGGGGCCGGGATCTGAACCTAGCTTCAGATCCCGGCCCGCACCACCTAGCCGAACGCGACCGAGTCGATCCCGAGCGCTTCGCCGACCGGAGCGGACGTCAGCCGTCCGTCCACCGTGCTGACCCCGCCGCGCAGCTCCGGGCACCGCTCGACAGCGCCGGACAGACCGTGGTTCGCCAGCTCCAGCGCGTAGGGCAGCGTGACGTTCGTCAGCGCGTACGTCGAGGTGTGCGGGACAGCGCCGGGCATGTTGGCGACGCAGTAGAACACCGAGTCGTGCACGGCGAACGTCGGTTCCGCGTGTGTCGTCGGCCGCGTGTCCTCGAAACAGCCGCCCTGGTCGACGGAGATGTCGACGAGTACGCTGCCGGGCTTCATGCGGGACACGAGCTCGTTCGACACCAGGCTCGGCGCCTTGGCACCGGGCACCAGCACCGCGCCGATCACGAGGTCGGCTTCGACCACGGCCTCCGCGATCGCGTAGGCGTTCGCCGCGGCGGTGCGGATCCGGCCCTGGTACATCCGGTCGGCGGCGCGGAGCTTGTCCACGTTCTTGTCGAACAGGACGACGTCGGCCCAGGTCCCGGCCGCGCCGGCGACCGCGTTCATCCCCGCGACACCGGCGCCGAGTACGACCACCCGCGCCGGGGCCACCCCGGAGACGCCGCCGATGAGCACCCCGCGTCCACCGTTGGCGCGCATCAGCGTCTGCGCGCCGACCTGCGGGGCCAGCCGACCGGCGACCTCGCTCATCGGGAACAGCAGGGGCAGCGACCCGTTCGG
Organism: Amycolatopsis thailandensis; assembly: GCF_042723255.1. Taxonomy (NCBI): domain Bacteria; kingdom Bacillati; phylum Actinomycetota; class Actinomycetes; order Pseudonocardiales; family Pseudonocardiaceae; genus Amycolatopsis; species Amycolatopsis thailandensis. Next base: position 34,181 of record NZ_JBHXJK010000031.1, on the reverse strand, counting down.
CAGCTGCACCGTCTCGTAGGCCACCGACGTCGTGCCGGCGTCCAGCAGCGCCCGCGTGCACGGCTCGCTCGCGGCGAGGTGCAGGTAAGTGAACAGCAGCTGGTCGCGCCGCAGGCGGTGGTACTCCTCGGCGATCGGCTCCTTGACCTTGAGCACGAGCTCGCCGGTCGCCCAGACATCGTCGGCGCTGTCCAGCACCTTCGCCCCGGCCGCGGCGTAGTCCTCGTCGCGGAGGGACGATCCTTCCCCGGCTCCGCGCTCGACGAACACTTCATGCCCGGCCGAGGTGAACTCGTGCACGCCCGCTGGCGTCACCGCGACCCGGTACTCGTGGTTCTTGACTTCACGAGGGACACCGATCCTCATCTCACGCTCCCGTCTGTTCCAAAGGCAGTGACGCCGAGCGTGCGGCACGACTGGAACGGCCAGAAGAGCCAGAACCGGCGCGATCAACGGGTCCAGTTCGCGTGAGGGTGTGTGGCACAGGCGTCCTGCCGAGGAGACCGCGAAAATGTCACTCAGGGTGAGGGGTGTGTGGAAATAGGGACGTTGAACGTCCCTATTTCCACACACCCTTCCGTGACCGGACCAGTCACGCGGGAGCGTGTGGATTTCTGGTCATAGCGGCAGGCTATGACGTCCTCGTTCGGCACCGGCTACCACCGGATCCACCTCCGGTCCACAGTGGCCGGGTGGGAACCCTGGCCATGACTTCGCTGGCGGCGGCGGCCGGGGTCGTCGCCCAGCGCCTTTCCGGCATGGGACTTTCCCTGCTGTGCGTACCGTTCCTGGCGCTGACGCTGGGCCCGCTCGACGCCGTCCGGCTCACCCTGCTGCTCGGCTTCCCGGTCTACCTCGCGGTCGCGATCACCCACTGGCGGGCGATCAGATGGGCGCAGGTCGCCTGGCTGACGGTGCCCGCGGTGGTGTTCACCCCGGTCGTCGCGCTCGTGGTGCGCGGCGTTCCCGAACGTCCGCTGCTGCTCGCGGCGGGTGGCTGCTGTGTCCTCGCCGTCGGCGTGCTGGCGAGCGGCATCACCAGCGGACGGCTGGCCGGCAGGACGGGCGCCGTCGGCGCGGGCGTGCTCAGCGCGGCGATGAACTCCGTCGCCGGGCTGTCCGGACCGGCCGTGGCGGTGTACGGGGCGAGCGCGGGCTGGGGCGCGGACGAGACGCGCGGGACGCTGTCGATCTACTTCTTCCTGCTCGGTCTGGTCGCGCTGCCCAGTCTCGGCTGGGTGGAGGTGCCGGTGAGCGTGCTCCTCGCGGTCGCTGGTGCCGCCCTCGCCGGGGACCTGCTGGGGCGGGCGCTGAGCCGCCGGGTCGGCGAACGCTCCGTCCGCTGGTCCGTCCTCCTGCTTTCGGCCGCGGGCGGCGCGCTGACGCTGGTGCACGCCGCCTGACCGGTGAGTCGGCCGCGACCTTCGGGTCACCTGAAGATGCGCCCGTGTTCCTGGCGGGCCCGGCAGGCCGCTGCCCACAATCGGGCCATGGCTGTTCTCGACGAACGCTCCGCGGCCCGGCGGCTGGCCGATCGGTTCGGCTTCGGCCCCCGCCCCGGTGAACCGCTCCCCGCGCTGGACGTCCTCCTGTCGCCGGGAAGCGCGCGACAGGCCCCGCGGCTGGCCGAGCTGCCCGACCGCAAGGACAAGAAGGAGAACAAGCAGGCCAGAGCCGAGCAGGAGCAGCGGCTGGCGATCTGGTGGCTGGACCGCATGGTCGCCGACGACGCCGAACGCCTCACCTGGTTCTGGCACGGGCATTTCGCCACCAGTGAGCAGAAGGTCCGTGAGCCGGCGCTGATGCTGGCGCAGAACGAGACCTTCCACAGGCTCGGCCGCGGCGGGTTCACCGAACTGGCCAAGGCGCTGGTGGTGGATCCGGCGATGCTGAAATGGCTCGACGGCAACGACAACAAGGTCGGCTCGCCGAACGAGAACCTGGCCCGGGAATTCCTCGAACTGTTCGCCCTCGGCGTCGGGCACTATTCCGAAAAGGACGTCCGAGAGTCGGCCCGCGCGCTGACCGGCTGGACCTTGGACAAGAAGACCGGTGCGGCCACGCTGAAACCTCAACGCCAGGATCGCGGTCCGAAAGAGATCTTCGGCCGGACCTCCGGCTTCACCGCGGAGTCCTTTGTGGACCTCGTACTCGAACGGCCCGAATCGGCGGCCTTCGTGACCGGTCGGCTGTGGTTCCGCCTGGTCTCGCCGACGCCACCGCCTCCGGACGTGCATCAGCGGATCATCGCCGCGTACGGGCCGGGCCGGGACATCCAGGCCGCGCTCCGGACGATCGCCGGGGAACCGGCGTTCCGGGACACGGCCGCGACGATCGTCAAACAGCCCGTCGAATGGCTGGTCGGCCTGCTGCGCGTGACCGGGCTGAAGGCGAGCGATCTCGATCCGAAGAAGCTGCTCAACGGCTTGCGCGGGATGGGACAGCTGCCGTTCCGGCCGCCGAGCGTCGGCGGCTGGCCCGCCGGCGCGGCGTGGCTGACTACGTCGGCCGGGGTGGCGCGGATGCACCTCGCGCGGCTGGTCGCCCGGAAAGCGCGGGACGACGCGCTGGGGCGGCTGCGCGAAACCTTAGGGATCGACTCCTGGTCCGACCGGACCAGAACCGCGCTGGACGGCGTGGCCAAGGACCCTCGCACACTGCTCACGGTGGCCGCGTGCGCGCCCGAGTACGTGGTGAGCGGATGAGGAGGACAGCATGAAAACCGTGACCCGGCGCAGTTTTCTCACCCTGACCGGGGTGACCGCGGCAGGCGCCCTCGCCGTCGGCGCGACCAGGGTGGACTGGGACTCGCTGATGACCGCGGCCGCGGACAGCCCGCTGGACCCGAACGCGGGAGTCCTGGTCGTCGTCACGCTCTACGGCGGCAACGACGGGCTGAACACGGTGATCCCGGCGGGTGACAAGGCCTACCAGGACGCGCGGCCCGAGCTGGCCTATCAGCCGGAGGAAGTGCTCGACCTCGGCGAGGGACTAGGGCTGAACCCCGGTATGAAAGGGCTGAAAGGCCTGTGGGACGAGCGGAAGCTGGCCGTCGTGCGGGGAGTGGGCTATCCGAAGCCGGACCACAGCCACTTCCGGTCGATGGCGATCTGGCAGACCGCCTCTCCCGACACCTCGGTGCCGACCGGCTGGCTCGGACGCTGGCTGGACACCTCCGGCGCGGATCCGCTGCGCGCGGTCTCGGTCGAGCCGGTCCTCCCTCCCCTGCTGGCCGGGGAAAGCACCGCGGCCGCGTCGATGCCGGTCGGCGGGCTGATACTCCCGAAAGGCGAACTGGGCACCGCCTTCGCCGCTCTCGGCACCCCGGCGCCCGGCGAGGATCCCTGGCGTGCCAGGGCCGCTCGTTCGATCGGCGACCTGCACAACGCCGTCCGCGTTCTCGGCGGCGCCGCGCACGACGCGTCCGAAAAGGACGATGAAGACGAGCAGCGGAACAAGGGAGCCTCGGCGGGCGGCGGCTCCGGTCTCGCCGCTCAGCTGGACCTCGTGGCGGGACTGGTCGAGGCCGGTGTGCCGACTCGCGCGTATTCCGTTTCGCTCGGCGGATTCGACACCCATTCCGACGAGCGCGGCACGCAGCAGCGGCTGCTCACGGAACTCGACACCGCGCTGACGCCGTTCGTGCGGCGGCTGCAGGGCAGCGACCGGGGCAAGCAGGTCACCGTGCTCGTGTACTCCGAATTCGGGCGGCGCGTGCGCGCGAACGCCAGTGAGGGCACCGACCACGGCACCGCGGGCCCGATGTTCGTGCTCGGCGAGCACGTCCAGGGCGGTTTCCACGGCGAGCAGCCGAGCCTGACCGATCTCGACGACGACGACCTCAAAGTGACGACCGATTTCCGGGACGTCTACGCCAGCGTGCTCGGCGACGTACTCGGCGCCGACCCGGGCCGGGTCCTGTCGGGGCACACGACCCGGCTGGACAACCTCATCCGTACGGCAGGGTGAGCCGGAATCCGGCGTCGCCGCAGGTCAGGTCCCCAGCGTGGGCCCTGGCCAGGCCGCGGGCGATCGTCAGGCCCAGTCCCGAACCACCGCGATCACGGCGCCGGGCGGTGTCCAGGCGCACCAGCCTGCCGAAGATCCGCTCGCGGTCCGCTTCCGGCACACCGGGCCCGGAATCGCCGACCACCACGAAGACCCCGCCCGGCGACTGTCCACAATGGAATTCGATCCGGCCGGTGTCGCCCGCCGCGGTCCGGGCGTTGTCCGCGAGGTTCGCCAGGATCTGGGTGACGCGGGCTTCGTCGGCGACGGTCGTGGTCTCCGGGCCGGACACCACGACCGTCAGAGTCGGCGCCAGCAGCATCAGCCGATCCGCCTGGTTCCGCGCCAGTTCCCGCAAGTGGACTGTTTCCTTCTCCAGCCGGACACCTGCGTCGATCCGCGCGAGGTCCAGCAGGTCCTCGACCAGCCGCCCGGCCCGCCGCGATTCGCGGATCAGCAGCAGTTCCAGATGTTCGCGCTGGTCGGGCCGTGCGTCAGGGCCCAGCTCCAGCACCGCCTCGGCGGCCGCGGTCACCCCGGCGATCGGCGTGCGCAGTTCGTGCGCGGCGTCCGCGACGAACGTGCGCATCCGCTCTTCGGAGGCCTCCAGTGAGTTCAGCATCTCGTCGAACGCCTCCGCCGTACGGCCCAGTTCGGTGTCCGTCCGCGAGGGCGACAAGCGGCCTCCCCTGCTGCCCGACGCGATCGACCGTGCCAGCCCGGTCATCCGGTCCAGCGGCAGGAGAGCGACCCGCATCCCGAGCAGCAGCGCGAACGCCGTCACCACGATCGCGACCAGCCCGCCGATCACCAGTACCCGGGCCAAGGTTCGCTCGGCGCCGTCGAGCAACGCGGTGTCGGCGGTCAGCGTCAGTTCGGCGCCGTTGATCCGCGGCGGCCCCGAAAGCACCGCCTTCACCCGTTTCACGTCACCGGAACGCTCCGGTGGCGTGCCGATGGTGTCCCCCGACGGCAGGCGCAGGCTCACCACCACTCCGCGCGCGTCGATCCGGCGCACCAGATTCGACGGCGCGACGTTCTCCTTCGCCAGCTGTTGAGCCAGCTGCACCCGTCCCGCGAGCAACGCGTTGAGGTTCCGCTCGCCCTGCGCGGAGAACACGGCGGCGATGGTGAACCCCAGCGCCACGAGCACCACCCCGAGCACCAAGGACGCGGTCACGGTCACCCGGCGGCGCAGGGAAACGGTGCCGAGGCGGCTCATGCGTCCCCGTCGCGCAGGACGTAGCCGAGGCCGCGCACGGTGTGCAGCAGGCGCGGGCCGTTCGCCTCCAGTTTGCGGCGCAACGCGCTGATGTGGACCTCGACCAGGTTCGCGGCGTAGTCGTCGTAGCCCCAGACTCCGGTGAGCAGCTGCGCCTTCCCGACCACGCGGTCCCGGCGGTTCGCGAGGAAGGTGAGCAACTTCAGCTCGGTCGCGGTCAGCTCGACCGGCACCCCGGCCCGGCGCACCACCCCGGATTCGACGTCGATCAACAGGTCGCCGACCTCGACGACCGGACGTGTCCGGCCCAGCCGCCGCAGCACCGCCTCCACCCTGGCCACGAGTTCGGCCAGCACGAACGGCTTCGTCACGTAGTCGTCGGCCCCCTCACCGAACCCGCGGAGCCTGTCGTCCACGGCGTCCCGCGCGGTCAGCAACACCACACCGGCCGTGGTGGACCGGCGCACGACCTTGAGCAGCTCGAACCCGTCGCGCCCGGGCAGCATGACGTCCAGTACCACCAGATCGGGCCGGAACTCGGCGAGGCACCGTTCCAGCCGGTCGCCGTCCGGCAGGCCGAGCACCCGGTGCCCGGCGCCGGTCAGCGCGGACTCGACCGCGGCGCGGATCGCCTCCGCGTCCTCGACGAGCAGTACCCGATCCGGTTCCATGCGCCCATTCTCCCCGCCAGGGCCGAACCCGCAGGGATCTTCAGCCGATCCTCAGGCAAGCGGCGAGCCGCAGCCCGGGCGCGTCACCTCCCGCAAGGTTCCGTCCATGACCGGTCCCGGTCCTTGTACCGACCAGACACCCGCGGCAAGCGAACAGGACACCTTCGCCCTCCCGCCAATAGCCGTGACTGGCCCACGCGCCACGAAAGCATGACATCCGATCAGCGCAATTTCGCCTGATCGGAATACGTTTCGTGACCGATCTTCCTCGGTAGGACGAGCGCGATGCGGAAATGCTACGAAGTGACCAGAGCAAGATCATCCCAACGACGGATGGGGCCGGATGGGGCCGCTGGCAAGGTCGAAGACATGATCCACCAGACCTCGGCCGTCACCGCCGCGCGTCAATCCCGCGGCGGACGTATCCCTTCTCTGGACCTGTTACGCGGGGTGGCGATTCTCGGCACATTCGGCACGAACGTATTCCTGTTCGCGCATCCCGGTGGACCGACGGGATTCTTCCAGGACTTCATCGGGACCGCGACCGGCTTCGCCGAATACGCCGAACTCGGCCTCCGAGTGATCTCCAACGGGAAATTCCTCGCGCTTCTCACAATTCTGTTCGGCGTGGGACTGGAACTGCAATATCAATCGGCCCGACGGCGCGGCGCCTCCTGGCCGGGAAGGTATCCACTCCGGGCGGGCATTCTCTTCCTCGAAGGCGTCGCGCACTACCTGCTCGTCTTCGAGGGCGACGTGCTCATGGCCTACGGGCTCACTTCACTGCTCGTCGCGTACCTCGTCGGCCGGAGTGATCGGGTCGTCCGCACCGTCGTCGCGGTGGTGGGTGGCGCGTACGCCACACTGTTGCTCGCCTTGACCGCGTTCCTCGTGTCGCAACCGGACGTTTCCGGCGAGCCGGTCCCGGTCAGCCCCGCCGCGACAGCCAGCTGGCCCGGTCAGGTCTCCCTGCGTCTGAACGAATTCCTGACGCTGCGGGCGGAGACCGTCCTGATCGTGCCGTCCGCCGTCGTCCTGTTCCTGCTCGGCTCCCGACTGCGCCGGGCAGGCGTCTTCGAAGACACAGCACAGGGCGGACGGCTCCGCGCACGACTGCTCGTACTCGGCTTCGCCGTCGGTCTGCCCTTGAACCTGCTGACCGGCTTCAGCGGACCGGACTGGCTGCTCGTGGACAGGTACCTGCTGCCCCCGCTCGTCGCACTGGGCCTACTCGCCCTCATCACCCATCTCTCCCTCCGGATGCGCGACCGGCCAGGGACCGTCCGAAGTGGACTCATCGCGGTCGGCCGCACCGCCCTCTCCTGTTACGTGCTCCAAAATCTTCTGGCCGGCATCCTGTGCTACGGCTGGGGTTTCGGTCTCGCCGAACAGTTCGCGGACGCCCGGCCATGGTGGATCGTCGGCCTCTGGAGCTTCGTCGGATTGGTGAACGTCGCCTTCGCCGTCGTATGGCTCCGTCACTTCGACCGCGGCCCGCTCGAACTGCTCATGCATCGCCTCCACACACCGCGGCGACCGACCGAGACATCCGAACAGCGGTGAACGTCGACCAGGGACGACTTTCACTGCACCGAAATGCCTGGTCAGAGCTCGGTATCGATTCAGCAGATTTCTGCTAGCCTCGGGGACGTCCCGCTGCTCACTGGGGGCCGCGCGACTCAGCAAGGAGTGCACATGACCGCCATCATCCGCGTCCACGGCCGTCAGATCCTCGACAGCCGGGGCAACCCGACTGTCGAGGTCGACGTCGAACTCGCGGACGGTTCGCTCGGGCGGGCGGCCGTGCCGTCGGGCGCCTCGACCGGGACCAAGGAAGCCGTCGAGCTACGTGACGGGGACAAGACCCGCTTCCACGGCAAGGGTGTCCGCAAGGCCGTCGATGCCGTCAACACCGAGATCGCCGAGGCCGTCGTCGGGCTCGACGCCGAAGCCCAGGCCGACGTCGACCGCGCGCTGATCGCGCTGGACGGCACCCCGAACAAGGCGCGGCTCGGCGCCAACGCCACCCTCGGCGTCTCCCTCGCCGTGGCCAAAGCCGCCGCGGCCGCGAAGCGACTTCCGTTGTACCGCTACGTCGGCGGCGTGTTCGCGCATCTGCTCCCGATGCCGATGATGAACATCATCAACGGCGGAGCGCACGCGGACAACCCGATCGACTTCCAGGAGTTCATGATCGGCCCGCTCGGCGCGGAAACCTTCGCCGACGCCGTCCGGATGGGCTCGGAGGTGTTCCACACCCTGCGCGCGTCGCTGCACGAAGCCGGGCACGGCACCAACGTCGGGGACGAAGGCGGCTTCGCACCGAACCTCAGCTCCGCCGACGAAGCGCTCGAATTCGTGCTGCGCGCGATCGAGCAGTCCGGTTACACCCCCGGCGAGGACATCGCCCTGCTGCTCGACCCGGCCGCGTCCGAGTTCTACACCGGCGACGTCTACGACTACACCGGCGAAGGGCGTAAACGCAGCGTCGAGGAACACGTCGCCTACCTGGCCGACCTGACCGCGCGCTACCCCATCGTGTCCATTGAGGACGGTGTCGCCCAGGACGACTTCACCGGCTGGAAGCAGCTCACCGACACCATCGGCGACCGCGTCCAGCTCGTCGGCGACGACGTCTTCTGCACCAACGTGAACCTGCTGAACGACGGTATCGAGCGTGGCATCGGGAACTCGATCCTGGTCAAGGTCAACCAGATCGGCACGCTCACCGAAACCCTCACCACGGTCGAGACCGCGCACAAGGCCGGCTACTCCGTCGTGATGTCGCACCGCTCCGGCGAGACCGAGGACACCACCATCGCCGACCTCGCCGTCGCCACCAACTGCGGTCAGATCAAGACCGGCTCGCTGTCGCGCTCCGACCGCACGGCCAAGTACAACCAGCTCATCCGCATCGAAGAGGAACTCGGCGCCGAAGCCCGCTACGCCGGCTCCACGACCCTCCGCGGCCGCCGCTGACAAACCGGACCGCTCTCACCGATTGGCTGGTACCCGGACGACAGGCTTTGCTGGCACGCTGGGATCACTTCTTTTCCCCGAGAAAGGATGATCCCCGGTGACGCGTCCGCTGGTGCTGGACCCGAACGGCCACGACATCCACGCAGAAAACGAACGCCTGCGCGAGCGCGGCCCGCTCACCCAGGTGGAGCTGCCGGGCGGTGTCGTGGCCTGGTCGGTGACGAGCTACGAATTGTTGCGCGGCTTGCTCAACGATCCGCGGGTATCGAAGGACGCCCGGCAACACTGGCCTGCCTTCGCCGACATCAGCGAGGACTGGCCGTTGCTGGTGTGGGTTTCGGTGCGGAACATGTTCACCGCTTACGGCGCCGACCACCGGCGGCTGCGCTCACTCGTCGCGCAGGCCTTCACCGCGCGCCGGATCGCCACGCTGCAACCGTGGATCACCGCGATCGTCTCCGATCTGCTGGAGACGATCGCGGCCAAGCCCGCGGGCGAACCCCTCGACCTCCGGGAGAGTTTCGCCTATCCGGTGCCCATCGAGGTGATCTGCCAGTTGTTCGGGGTTCCGGACGCGGCCCGGGCCAGGCTGCGCCAGTCCGTCGACGTCTTCTTCCAGACCTCGGCGAGCCAGGTGGCGATGCTGGCCGCGTACCAGGAAATCCACTCGATCTTCACCGACCTCGTCGCCGCCAAGCGTGCGGTCCCCGGCGAGGACCTCACGACCGCGCTCATCTCCGCCCATACCCAGGACGCCGGTGCCGACCTGGACGAGACCGAACTGATCGACACCCTGATCCTGTTCATCTCGGCGGGCCACGAAACCACCGTTAACCTCCTGGACCAGGCCATCACCGCGCTGCTGACCCATCCGGAGCAGCTCGCCGAGATCCGCGCCGGGCGCGTCACCTGGTCGGACGCGATCGAGGAGACGCTGCGCTGGCAGGCACCGGTGGCGCACCTGCCGCTGCGCTACGCCGTCGACGACATCCATGTCGCCGACGTGGTGATCCGGAAGGGCGACGCGATCCTGGCCGGCTACGCCGCCGCCGGCCGGGACCCGGCACTGCACGGGAAGGACGCCGACACGTTCGACGTCTCCCGCGCCGACAAATCGCATGTCGCGTTCGGCCACGGAGTACACCACTGCCTCGGCGCCCCGCTGGCCCGGCTGGAAGCGGCGATCGCGCTGCCCGCGCTGTTCGAACGGTTCCCGGACATGACGCTCGCGACCTCCGCGGCGGACCTGCGGCACCTCGATTCCTTCATTTCCAACGGACATCGCGTACTGCCGGTCCTGCTGAACGGCCGCTAGCGAGGCCCGGCAACCGGCCCGGATCGCTCACGACCGGTTCCTGATAGAACGGTGGCGAAACCCTTGGCACCGAAGAAGGAACGACATGCCCGAACTCCGTCAAGCCCAACTCTCCGACCACGGCGCGATCGTCACCCGTGTGCAGGAGTGGTGGGGCGACTCGCGAACCCCTGAACAGGCCCGCGAGCTTTCCCTTCTGCTGCCGAAACTGTTCTTGCAGTTCTTCTCCGGCACGAGTCTGGTGCTGGAGGACGAGGCCGGGATCAGGGCCTTCCTCGTCGGCTTCCACTCCCCCGACGACGACACCGAGGCGTACATCCATTTCGTGGGAGTGGATCCGGCGCTTCGCGGTCAGGGGACGGCACGCCGTCTATACACGGCCTTCTTCCAGCGTGCCGCCGAGGCGGGCCGTACGGAAGTGCGGGCGATCACCTCGCCGGGAAACACCGGATCCATCGCCTTTCATCGCGCCATGGAGTTCACGCTCGAACCCGGTGACCGGCTGGTCGACGGGCTCCCCGTCCACAGCGACTACGACGGGCCTGGCCAGGATCGCGTGTGCTTCCTCAAGTGGATCGGGCGTTAGCGCCCACTCGAAACTCGGCGGACAGGATGGCCGGGGTGCGAGACACTGCCCGGGTGATCACGATGCAGCCCGTCCTGGAGGTTCACGCGTCCGGCGACTTCGACCTCTGGCCGGTCGCCGACGTCGACTCGTTCGACTTTTTGGCGCTCAGCGGCGAACTCACGCCTCGGGAGGTCGGGACAGCGGTGATGCGCATCGTCGCCTGCAACGACATCGACCCCGAACAGGGCGACCGCCCGCCCCGGCCCGCCGACCCGCTGGGGTCGTTCCTGCACGGTTTGCTCACCTTCGACACGCTTTTCGCGGCCGGAGGGTTCAGGGTGACGGACAGCGCGACGGGCGTGACGTTCCTGCCAGGCTGCTGCAACGGCCTCGAGGACTGGCGCGAGTGGCACCGGGTCTTCGACAGCGGCTGGCCGGTCGACTTCGGGCATGATCCCGATCCTGCCGCCGAACGTCTCGGCGAAACCGTCCTGTTGACCGTCGACGCCGAACGATCCGACAGCCCGGTGATCGAGTTGCCCGTCGCCGATCTCCGGCGGCTTCTCGCCGGAGCCGAGGACGACCTCGCCGGTTTCCTCGCGCTGGCAACGGAGTGGGCCGACCGGAACCTGTCCCACTACGCCGTCCCGGTCGTCGCGGCCCTCGCTCGCGTCCTGGACCTGCCGCCTGCCCGCTAGCCGTAGATGGAGGCCGCCCATTCGGGGTGGTCGATGAACGGGTTGCGGTTGTGCTGGAACTGGTCGTAGATGACCTGGTTGCGGCGCTGCTCGGTGGAGTCGGGCGGGTCCTGGGTGTTCCAGGTCAGCAGGACCGAGAGGCGGCCGATGTTGGGCTTCGAGCCGTTGTCGACGGCGTCGTTCGGTTCCAGGTCGGGGAAGCCGTCGGTGCCGTCGTAGCGCACGGCCATGTAGAGGATCATGCGGGCCACGTCGCCCTTGACCGCGTCCCTCGGCTCGAACGAGTCGTCATCGGTCAGGCTCCCGGGTGCCTCTTCGACCGGAGAGCCACCGGCGTCGAAGTCCTTGTTCCCTCGGGTGCTGTTGACCGACGCGTCCTCGGCCCGCAGGTGGTGCAGGTCGGTGCCGGGGCCGACGGCCGTGCCGAAGTCGCCGTGCGACTTGGCCCAGACGTGTTCCCGGTTCCAGTCGTCGACTCCCCCGCCGTTGGCGGTCTTCGCCTGTGAGCGGCCGCTGTAGAGCAGGACGACGTTCGACGGATTGGCCGGATCCTCGTCGGTGGCCCTGATTCCGTCCCACACCTGTTCGTACGTCAGTTTGGTGCCGGTACCGATGATCCCGTGCAACGCCGCCTTGAGCTCGGCACCGGTCTTGCCCAGAGCGTCCTGGTAGTAGTCGTCACCGGACACCGGTCCCGCGAGAGCCGGTGGCGCGACCGCGATCCCCAGCGCGGCGCCGAGTGCGAGAACCAGCGGGATACGGCGGACTGGCTGCATGGACAGGTCCTCTCCCCAGAGGCGCCGACCCGGATCATCGTCCGCACGACCACGATCCCGGCAACGCGTTAGTCGTTCAGTTGGAAAAATACTGTCATGCATGTCAAGGAAAACCACCTCCAAAAGTCGTATGCATACGCATATCATCTACACTGATAGACGATTACGGAGGCGAGGAGCGCGCGTGTTCAAAAGCAGGTGGATCATCGGCCCGGCGGCGGACATCGCGGGAGACGTACTGGTCAGCGTCACCGAGTTGACCCTCGACGACTTCCGGCGAACGCCCGGCGCGTACCGGGCGGGCTACACACTCGGCCGCGAGTGGCCGCGGCTGCCCGGCGCGGTCGGCCAGTGGTTGTGGGCCGAACCGTTGCGACGACGCCTGGGGTCGGTCTCGGTCTGGCGCGACCGCGCCGCCCTGCGCGGGTTCGTCGGGCTCCCCGCGCACGTCGAGATCATGCGGAAGTACCGCGACCTCGGCAGCACCCGTGCCACCACCTGGCACACCGACGAGGTCGATCCGCAGGCCATTTGGCGGACGGCGGAGCGGTGGCTGAAGAACGAGCACATGGTGGAGTGATTCCTTCGAACCCGCGTCGGCTTCCTACCGTTGTCTCGCCGAGTATTACGCGCCGGGCGCGCACGCGGCCGACGATCCGCATCGCCCGACAATGCCGACGTTGCACGTCGACGACGAGGAAGGCTGCCACGATGCGCGGATCCTCTTCGAACAGTTCGACCGCCAACTGGGATCGCGACACCCGATTTGGGTGCCTTGCGCAGTCTTGCGAGAGGGTCGCGAGTGACAAAGGGGGTTCTATTGAGAGACGGGACAAAGGTGTCGGTTCATTGTGGCCGGCGAGAGCGTGAACTGTCACCCAGGATGAGAGGTCCGGTCACGCGGGACTGTGTGGATTTCTGAGCGTCCAACGCACCAAAATCCACACAGTCGGCACCCGAGGCCCGGTGCCACGCAGAGTCACGGACCCGTTCCGCGGACACGCCACGAACGGACTGGTTCGGGTGGCGCCCGCCTCACCCGCCCGACACGACCGCATCGGGCAGGGTGAGGGCGGTGTGCGCCGGTCGCCCGGTTTCCGGGGCCGAGGCGCTCAAGCCACGGAGAAGCTCGGTGCGTCGCGCGAGGGCTTCGGCGGTGACCGGGAAGAGCGCCGCGTCGCCCACGCCGACCTGTGCCTGGTTCAGTTCGACGAACGGCCGGGTTTCTCCTTCGTAGGCGGCGAAGGCGGCCGCGTGGTCGCGATCGGCGGCCAGGGACCGGGCCAGCATGTAGGCGCCGACGAGCGCGAGACTGGTTCCCTGCCCGGTCAGGAACGAAGGTGCGTAGGCGGCGTCGCCGACCAGGCCGATCCGGCCTTGGGACCAGCGTGGCAGGTGGATCTGGCTGACGGCGTCGAAGAACAGGTCGTCCGCCTCGCGCAGGGCGGTGATCATGGCCGGGATCTTCCAGCCGTCGCCGGCGAAGGTCTCCGCGACGACGTCACGTTGCGCTTGAGGATCGCGGAACAGTTCGTACGGCGGCTCGGGGCGAGCGGCGACCAGGAACCCGTGGACCCGCTCGCTTCCCTTGACCGCGTAGAGCGCCGCCCCTCGGCCGGGCTTGTTCCAGAGCACGCCTTCCCGCGAAAGCCCGAACTCGTTGGGCATGGTGAAGCCGGCGAAGCAGTATCCGAGATAGCGGTGGAACTGGTACTCAGGACCGAAAACGAGCTCCCGGGTGCGCGAGTGCAGGCCGTCGGCACCCACCACCAGATCGAAACCACGACGCGTTCCACCGCGGAAGGTGACGTCGACGCCGTGTTCGTGCTCGGCGAGCGCTTCGATCGAATCGCCGAACAGGTATTCGACGTCGTCGCGCGTGGCTTCGTACAGGATCTCCGCCAGATCCCCGCGACGTACTTCGACGTCGCTCCCCTCGACTCCGCCGATCACCGCCTGCGGATGCACCGCCGCCACCTCGTGACCCTCGGCGTCGACGAAGGTCAGCAACCGCGTTTCGATATGAGCTTCCCGTAGCCGTGGCAGGATTCCCATCCGGCGGGCCACTTCCAGCGCGGTACCCCGCACGTCGATCGGATAGCCGCCGTCGCGCAGTCCGTGCGCCTTCTCCACCACCGTCACCGAGAATCCGTGCCGCCGCAACCAGAACGCGACGGCGGGGCCGGCGATACTCGCGCCGGAGACCAGGACAGTACCTTTCACTGTGTTCATCTTGCTTCTCCTTGTCAAAGCGACGCCGGCAACGGCGTTTTCTCGCTGTGGCGCGACTTCCGCACCAGAAAGACGACGAGTACCGCGGCGAGCGCGAACGCGGTGGTGGCGATCGTGATGCAGGTGAAGACACCCGTGCCCGAGTTCACCGTTTCGCCGCCGACGGGAACGGCGGTCGACTTGAGCACCGCCGAGCCCACGAAGTCCAGTACCACTGAGCCGATCGCGACGACGACCATGACCAGGCTGGACACGATGCCCTGCCGGTCGGCGGAGGCCAGGCCGCCCGCCACGTTGAAGCCGGAGGTGCCGAGGACGCCGACCGTGAAACCCAGCAGGAAAGCGAAAAAGACCGCGACGGGGAACTGTGAGACACCGAAGAACATCCCGACGGTCCCCACCGTGCCGAGCACGACCCCGCCGGCCAGGGTCATGACGGGGCCGACGCGGGTGGCCAGCGCCCCGGCCACCGGACCGCCGATCATGACGCCGATCCCGGGCGCCGCGAGCAACAGGGCCAGCGTTCCCTGACCTGCCAGGCCATACCCGAGCCCCTGCTCCCCCGGCACATCGCTGACCAGCGGAATCAGCTGGAGCATGCTCTGGTACGAGCCGGTGCTGAGCACGAGCACCAGCAGCGTGAGCACCAAGGGCGTACCGAGATTCCTGACGTCGATCAGGGAACCGGGCTTCCTGCTCGACACCAGCGACCACCTGGCGAAGGCCACGACACCACCGAAGAGAAGGACCATCGGACCGACGGCGAACCAGCCGAACTCCGAACCGAGGCTGACATAGCTGAGCACCCCGGCCAGGCCGCCGCCGAGCAGCAGGGCGCCCCCGACGTCGATCCGGCCCGGTGTCCTGAGCGCGGATTCGGGAACGACGTTGTGTACGCAGACCGCCATCGCGATCGCGACGACGGCCGAGATGAGGAACAAGATCCGGAAGCCGAACTCCGCGGCGAGTTCCTCGGTGAGGAAACGGGAACCGATGTTGAGCACGGCGGACCCGGAGGTCACGATGCCGACCACGATCATCGCGATCCGGGGCGCGCAGGTCTCCCGGACGATCGCGACGGAAAGGAACAGGGCAGCCACGGCCGCCCCTTGCAACAGGCGTCCTGGCACGAAGACCCAGAGGCTGGGGGCCACCGCGCAGACGAGCGCGCCCGCGCAACTGATCAGCAAGGTCAGCACGAGCACCTTGCGCTTGCCGTGGACGTCGGCGCTCTTGCCGAGCAGCGGCGCCCACATCACGCCCGCCAGCATCGCGCTCGCGTTGATCCACGCCGTCTGGTCGGTGCCGAAGTGGTCGAGCATTTCCGGAAGGACGAGCAGCGGCGCGGTGATGGCCGTGTCGACCATGAAGTTGACCAGCACCAGGACGGCCACCAGGCCGATGAGCCGTCCAGTCCACCTCGTGTGCGGTCCTGCGTCGATCCTGCTCTCCTGCATGAGGACTCCTTGTGCGGGATTCAGGGAGACGGCCTGCCCGCCTCAAAAACTACACTACACAGTGCAGTTTTCTGAGACTGAGAATACGATGAGAACATGGCGACCCCGAAAGCGACCGCGCGGACACCTGGCCGGCGGTTGCAGGCCGAGACCAAACGAGCGGCCATCCTTGACGCGGCCGAGGCGTTGTTCGTGTCGGACGGCTACGAACTCACCAGTGTCGACGCGATCTCGGCGCGGGCCGGGGTGTCCAAACGCACCGTCTACGACCACTTCGGCGACAAGCAGACTCTCTTCCGCGGCGTTCTCGGGCGCGCGAACGACGCCGTGGTCGCGACCGTGCGCAAGGCGATCGACGAGGAACTGGTCGACGACAGGGACATTCGCGACGCCCTGCTCGGCTTCACCCAGCGGGTGACGACGGGGATGTTCCCCACTTCGGATTACGCGACGTTCCGGCGGTTGAGTTCGCAGGCACCCGTGGCGCCACGGCTACCGGAAGCGGCGCGCGACCAGCCCGAACGGATGATGGAGGAACGCTTCGCGAAGTTCGCGGCGGACGGCAAGCTCCGGCTGACCGATCCGCGGCGCGCCATGCAGCATTTCGTCGCCTTGACGATGCGTTTGGTCCTCGACGTGACAGACGAGGACCCCACGGCGGGAAAGCCGGAGATCCTCGCGATCCTCGCCGACGGCGTGGACGTGTTCCTGCGCGCCTATCGTGGAACCTGACGGGAGCGCCGACGAAGGAGATCTTGTGACCGGGTTGAGCGAAGAGGTCCGCGACTGGGTCGCGGCGGCGAAGTTCTGGCATCTGGCCACGGTGAACCGGGACGGTTCGCCTCACGTGTCGCCCATGTGGATCGACGTCGAAGGCGACCACATCGTGTTCAACACCGCCGTCGGCCGGGTGAAAGAGGAGAACCTGCGCCACGATCCTCGCGTGTCACTGTCCTGTATGGACACGGACAATCCGTACGACCGGGTGGTCATCCACGGCCGGGTCGTCGAATTCATCGAAGGCGACGAAGCGGAGCAGTGCATGGACCGGCTGGCGAAGAAATACGTCGGGACAGAGCGGTTCGAATGGCGGATCCCGGGAGAACGGCGGGTCAAGATCCTGGTCGAGCCGACCCGCGCCCGCCATGTCGTCGGGGTCGAGCCTTTCCGGCGCGGTGTCGAGCCTGGCGCCTGATCCGGGACTTACGCCTCGACGGGCACGAGCAGTCCGAACACCCGCACCGCGACCCGGCCTTCGGGCAGCGGCGCCGGGCTGTCCGCCACCACCGCCTCACCACCGGACCACGGCTCGCTGTCCAGCAGGACCTCGTTGTTCAGCAACTCGCCGTCGTGATGCGCGGCGAACAGCCGGAGCCCGTGCACCTTCCGGCCGAGCTTCTCCGCGCGCAACGCTTCCAACAGCCGGTCCAGCAGCGGCGCGACGGGCGGCACGGTCTCGGCGAACAGGTTGATCTGCGCGCCGAGTACCAGTTCGAACACCCCGTCCGGATGTTCGTACCGCTCGCGCTCGACCTGGCCGGGCGTGGCGCCGGGCAACAGCAGGCCGTCGATGATCGGGTGCAGCGCCCCGAGGCTGAACATGTTCACCGCGCGGCCGATCGCCTCGCGCCACGTGGTGCCGTGCCCGGCGAAGCTCTCGACCAGCCACGGTTTGGCCAGCGCGGGATGCGACACGGCGAAGTCGACCTGGGCCATCACCATGCCCGCGGGGGCGGGATGCACGACGAGACTCGCATCGACCTTCGTGCCGTCGTCGAGCGAGATTCCGTGCTCTCGCAGGAAACCCTCGAACACCGCCCGCGGTGACGGCACGCCGCCGTCGCCTTCGACCGCGGGTTCCAGATCCTTGAGCAGCCTCGGCTCGCTGAGCTCCAGGTCGGCCAGCTGCGATCCGGCGTTGAGCGCTTCGTTGATCACGGCGAACGTACTGCTGCGCAGCGCGATCCGCTCGAACTCCGCCCGGCTCGCGTACTGGGCACGCTCGAACGCGGCCACGAAGACCGGTTCCCGCGAGAGCAGGACCTTCCCCCGCGAATCGAGCACCGCGTCCGGGTACGAGACGTCCGGCAGCAAGCGCCTGACGTAGGCCATCGGCAGGAAGACCAGCAGCCGCTCGGCCAGCCACGGCTCGACTCCGGCGCCGGTCAGCCCTTCCCACACCTGGTCGTCGCCCGGCGGTTCCTCGCCGGCGCAGAACGCGGCGATCCCGACTTCGAGCGCGGCATCGAGCCCCCATGATCCGATCACCGCGGAAGTCTATGCGCGGTGGTCAAAGCCGGCGCCACCCACCGCTGGCGAGTTACATCGTTTTAGATGTATCGTTTTCGATATGAAAGCCGGTGAGCTGTACCTGCTCGGCAAGCACCTGATGGAGCTCGCGTCCCGGGGCATGCGCGACGACGCCGACCCCGAGGTCCCGGAGATCTACCTCGTGCTGATCTCGGTGGTCGTCGAGGCGCCGGGTCTGTCGATCAGCGAGCTGACCGCGCGCACCGGTTTCGCGCAGAGTCATGTCTCCGCCGCCGTCGCCAAGTTGCGTGAGCGAGGTGCCCTGCGCACGCGCCCGGATCCGGCCGACCGCCGCCGCACCTTGGTCACCCCGGTCGACGGCCTGGTCACGGCGGTCGCGCGACGCCAGCGGCGTGACGCCGAGCAGGTGCTCGCCGCCGCGCTCACCGAGCTCGATCCGGACGAGGGTTCGGCCGCGGAGCGCGCCGCGCGCCTGGTCCGGGCGGCCGACGAGCTGTATCGCCTGCTCACCGCCCGCGCCCTCAAGGTCGGCGGGGACTCCGCCGCGCTGATGCCACTGCATTCACTGGCCGAAGAGGCGACAGGCAAACCGAAGAAATAGGGGGAACCACGTGGACTACCCGTTCGCGACGACCGAGCCGATGCGCTGCCCGGCCGAACTCGTCCGGAGACAAAACGAAGAACCCGTCAGCCGCGTGCACCTCGCGACCGGCGAGGACGCCTGGCTCGTCACCCGCTACGACGACATCCGCACGCTGCTGACCGATCCGCGATTCCGCGTCTGGCTGCCTGGGGTTCCCGCGAGCGACGCCGGCGCGCTGCTCTTCACCATGAACGGCCCCGAACACGCGCGACTCAGGCGCATCGCGGGCAAGGCGCTCACCCCGCGCCGGGTGGAGTTCCTGCGGCCTCGCGTCGAAGCGCTCGCCGAAGACCTGGTCGCGAAGCTGATCGCCCAAGGCCCGCCCGCGGAAATCCTGGACGGGTTCGCGGTTCCGTTCGCCCTTTCGGTGCTGAACGAACTCCTCGGCGTCCCGCCGTCGGCGCGCGACGATCTGCGGAACTGGGCGGACGGCATGCTCGCGGTGTTCACGGCGCCGAGCTACGAGGAGATGACCGAGGCCGCCCGGAAGCTGGGTGACTATCTCGCGGAACTGGTCGAGGCGAAGCGCCGCGCGCCCGGCGAGGACCTGCTGACAGGCCTGCTCCAGGCCCGGGACGACGGCGACGCGTTGAAACCGGACGAGGTCACCCAGCTCGCCTTCGCGATCCTTCTCGGCGGATACGTCCCGCCCGCGAACGCCCTGGCCCAGATCATGCTGCGGCTGGCGGCCGAACCGGAGCTGCCCCACGATCCCGCCACGATGCCCGCGCTGGTCGAGGAATTCCTGCGCCAGGACCAAGGTTCGGCCGCCGACCAGGGACGGGTGGCGATCGAAGACGCCGACGTCGGCGGGGTCCCGATCCGCGCGGGCGAGTTCGTCCTCGCTCCCCTGCGCGCGGGAAACCACGATCCCCGAAGGTTTCCCGAACCGGCGCTGACCGATTCCCTGCGCACGCAAGGGCATCTCACCTTCGGCCACGGACCGCACCACTGCCTCGGCGCGGCACTGGCCCGGCTTCAACTGCGGACCGGTGTCGCCGCGCTGCTGGCCGCCGCTCCAGGACTGCGCCTCGCGGTGCCGTTCGAAGAAATCGCCTGGCGGCGGATGTTCCTTACGCTCCAAGGTCCGGCCGCGGTTCCGATCGACTGGTGAGGTACCTGTCGAACCACCGCAGCACTCGCGCGAGGAGGTCGATCTGCGCGGGGTACGCCCGGACGCCGTGCCCTTCTTCCGGATAGATCACCAGCGCCGAGGGCACGCCGTGGGCACGCAAAGCCTGGTGGAATTCCCTCGCCTGTCCCGGAGGCGTGGCTCGGTCGAGCGCGCCCGCGACGTTCAGGCACGGGGTGCGGGCCTTGCTCGCGTGCAAGACCGGGCTGCGCGTGTGCACCAGGCTTCCCGGGGTTTCCGGGTCGGCTTCGAGGTACCGGTTGCCCCAGGACGCGATGTTGCTCGTGAAGGCCTGGCTGTACCAGTCGGTGACCGGGGAGATCGGGACAGCGGCCGCGAAACGGCGATCCTGGGTGACCAGCCAGGACGACATGAACCCGCCGTAGCTACGGCCGATCAGGCCGATCCGGTCCTTGTCGGCGATGCCGCGGTCGACCAGCGCGTCGATGCCGGACAGGATGTCATGGGCGTCGGCACCGCCCATGTCGCCGACGACGCGGGCGGCGAACTCCCTGCCCCGGCCGCCGCTGCCTCGGGGGTTGGGGTTCAGCACGGCGTAGCCCTGCGCGACCAGGAGCGGGACCCAGGGGTAGCGCATCGACCAGCAGTTCTGGAACGCCCAATTGGGTCCACCGTGGACGTTGACCACCAGCGGGAACGGCCCCTCCCCCGGCGGGCGGCACAGGATTCCGTCGATCTCCAGTCCATCTGGTGCGGTCCAGATGATCGCCTCTGCCTCACCCGCGACGGAGAGGAGGTAGTCGGTGCCCGGATCTGCCACCGAGGCAAGCACTTTTCGGCTGTCGTGTCCGGAGAGCACGAGCTGGGGCGGCAGGGAGTAGGAGTCCTGGACGGTCAGCACACGGCCGTCCGACGTGAACGCGCCTTGTGGATAGAAGGTGCCACTGGCGCAGGACAGCTTCGTGGCGAGCACCTCTCGGACCGCGCCACTCGGCAGGTCGGCGATCCCGGCGACCGAGTCGAGCCGACGCTGTCCGAGGTAGCCGAGGCGGTCCGCGTCCAGCCATTCGACCTGGGTGACATCGGTGCCCGCGGTGTCGATCCGCCGCACCGCGCCGGTGGCCGGATCGACCAGCAGCAGCTCACCGGCGACTACCCCGCGGTCGCTGCACACGGCTTCGACCACCGCGACCCGCGTCCCGTCCGGCGAACCGGCGGGCAGCGCCAGTTGCACGGGGCTGTCCAGTAGCTTGCGTACCTCGCCGCCGAAGTCGAGCAGGCTCAGCCGCGCGGTGAACCACGCGTCCTCCCCTGGCTCACCGGACGAGATCGCGACGACCTGATCCGGCCCGCACCAGCCGGCTTCCCAGCAGTTGAGGCCTAGCGGAGACAACCGATCCAGAGTGCCAGTGGCCGGGGTGTAAACCCATAAGCCGCGCCAGGCGTCGACGTCCTCATCCTCGACCTCCGGGAACCACGGCGGTCGTTCCGTGTTCCTCCGGCTGTTCGAACCCGAGCCCTCGCCGCTGGAAAGGTCCGCACCGCGTCCGGCGACACCGAGCAGGAGCACGCGGCCGTCGGGTGACCAATGGGCGTATTCCACGGTGCCTGGGGCCTCCGGCGCGGGCACCGCCTCACCGAGTCCGCCGTTCCGGAGCAGATGCAGCTGGAACACCCCGGCCTCGCGGCGATCGGCGAGGAACGCGAGGGTGCCGCCGTCCGGCGAGAATCGCGCCCACCGCGCCGATCCCCGCCCGGCCGACACGGCGCGCAACTCCCCGCCCACCGCGGCGTACACCGCGGTCCTGGGCAGCCCGGTGAGTTCGTCGAGGACCACGCCGGTCACCACCGCGCGCCCGCCGTCACTGGTCACGCGTGGCTCGCGGAGCGCGTGCGGACGACCGAACGCCGGCTCGTGCAGGGCGCGCAGATGTTCCGCGACCTTGCGGTAGGCGGGCGTGTTCTCCAGGTCTTCCAAGGTCTCCCCCTGTCTGCCGCCGGTCAGGAAGATCGAGGTGTGATCACGCGAGATCCGTTCCTGATCACGCGAGTTACGTCTTCGCTCACGCCGAACCGCGCGGGCAGGCGGCGTCGGCACGCGGACCGCCGCTCGATGACAGCAGTTTCCCCAAAGCCTCACGCAGTGCCGACAGCCCCTCTTCCGGCCGGTCCCAGAAGACCATGTGCCCGGCGTCCGGGACCTCGACGAATTCGGCCGACGGATTGCGTTCGACGGCTTCGGCCGCACCGGCGGCGGTGACGACCGGGCTCACTCCACCGTACAGAAAGAAAGCCGGGGCGGGCACCTTCGGCCAGTCGTCGAAGAAGTCCTCGGATTCGAACCCGGTGTGGGTGGCGATGATCGCGCCGCGGGAGCACGAAGACAGCCAGCGGGCACGCAATTCCTGTTCCCTGCGCGGCCATCGCGGCCACGAGCGGGCCACCTCGTCGGCGTCGGTCCCCCTGCGGGCCTGGTCGAGCTGGCCGAGGAAAGCGTCGAGCGTGGTCGGGTACGGCCCGCGCCCGGGGCCGCTCAACGGAGGATCGACCAGCACCGTGCCGCGAAGTGACCTCCTGCCGGTGGCGGCGGCCCGCGCGGCGATCCGCGCGCCCATGGAGTGCCCGAGCAGGATCGGATCGCGCAGGCCGAGCCCGTCCACGACAGCGTCGACATCGGCGGCGTAGCTCGCCAGGTCGTAACCAGGTGCGTCATCGGACAATCCACGGCCGCGGACGTCGAGGACGAGCGGGCGCACGAGGTCGGTGAGCCGCCGCGCCACGAAGTCCATCGTGACGGCGGGGCTGGTGATCCCGGGCAGCACGAGCACCGGGACTCCGTCGGCGGGTCCGTAGTCGAGCACGTGCAACCGGACCGGACCCGAAGTCACCCAGCGGCTGGTCGCGGGCACGTCACCGAGGTCCGCCAAGGCGGACTGGGTGACCGTGCGGCGATCCGAGGTTTCCGCGAGATACGCCAAGGCCTCGCCCAATTCGACGACGTCGGCGTATTTCGCCTGCAGGTCGAACAGTGCGGCGTCATGCGGCCCTTGGGCGCGATCACCGCAGGCCTCCCGGACGACGAGAGTGTCGAAACCGGACTGGACGGCGTCGACGGCGGTCGCCCGGACGCAGCCCGAAGTGGTCGCGCCGCAGACGAGAACGGTGTCCACGTCCAGACCCGACAGAAGACCGGCCAGCGCTGTCCCGTGGAACGCCGAAGCGCCCTTCTTCATGACGAGATGGTCGCCGTCGCGCCGTTCGAGGCGGGGGTCGAGGGCGACGGCGTCGCTCCCTTCGCGCAGTGCCCGCATCCCCGGCGCTTTCCGGAGCCACGCGACGGAGTCGCCGCCCGCCTCGGCGGGGGTGTAGGCGATCGCGGTGTAGATCACCGGGAAGCCGTGCCGCCGGGCCTCGGCCACGAGCGTGGCGGCGGCGGTCACCTCAGCGGTGAGGTCGGCGCCACTGGGGAAACCCGGTTCGGTGAATCCGCGGGTCAGGTCGACCACGACCAGCGCCGGCCGGGATCCGCGGCGCACTGCCGCGCCGAAGCCCGCCCGGTCGTACACGCTGTCGAGACTTTCATCGACGGGCACGCTGCAACTCCTTGATCAGTTTGTCCTGGGTGCGGATCCGGCCCAGCAGCCAGCCCTGGAACAGGCCGAGCGCCGCCGCTGCCGCGATCACGCCGTAACGCTTGACGCCCTCGGGAAGCAGGATGGCCAGCCCGTCGACGGCCTCCGGAGCGGGAGCGGGAGCGACACTCGCCGACGCGGGTTCCGCCGCGCCGGGCCGCGCCTGCAACTGGTCCGCGAGGTTGCGGGCGAACTGGTCGAGCAGGCGGGTGGAGACGGCGCCGATCGCGCCCTTGCCGAACTGGGCGAGCTTTCCGCGGATCGACAGGTCGGTGCGAAGCTCGATGGTGGCGCCGCCGGGCGCCTCGCGCACGGTCAGCGTGACCTCGGCTTCGGCGTCGCCGTTGCCGTGGCTGTCCGCTCCCCTGGCCAGCAACCGGAGTCTGCGCTCGTCCTCGGTGACCTCGGTGAAGCGCACGGTGCCGGAGTACGCGGCGGTGATCGGGCCGACCTTGACCTTCACCCGGCCCAGGTACGCGTCGTCCTCCTTGCCGTCCAGCGTCGCGCCGGGCAGACAGCCCGCCACCCGCTCGACGTCGTTGATCAGGGCGAACACCGCGCGGGGGTCGGCCGGGACGGAGAGCTGGTTCTCCAGGATCACGCTGTCGCCTCCTTTTCCTGGGCGTGGCAACGACGGACGGCCGTCGCCTCGACCGCGTCCACGATCGTCTGATAACCGGTGCAGCGGCACAGATTCGCCGACACGGCCTCGCGGATCTCCTCGCGTCCGGCGTCCGGCCGCTGGGCGAGGAAACCTTCGGCCAGCATCAGGAATCCGGGCGTGCAGAAGCCGCACTGAAGACCGTGGTGCGCGCTGAAGGCCTGCTGCAGATCGGAAAGTTCGCCATCGCGGCTCAACGACTCGACCGTGCGGATGTCGGCGTTCTCCGCCTGGACGGCGAACATCAGGCACGCCCGCACCGGTTCGCCGTCGACGAGGACGGTGCAGGCGCCGCACACCCCGTGCTCGCAGCCGACGTGGGTGCCGGTGAGCCCGAGGTCGTGGCGCAGGACGTCGACCAGGGTCTTTCGCGGCTCGGCGAGCACCTCGTGTTCGGAGCCGTTGACGTTCAGGACGATCAGGTGCCGGTCGCTCATGTCGGGATGCTCATTTCCCCGTGGCGCACCGCGTCGAGCGCGGCGAGCACGGTCTGCGGATGAACCGGTGTCGCGTCGAGTTCGACACCCGTGTGGCGCAGGGCGTCGTTGACCGCGTTCAGCACGGCGGCGGGCGCCCCGATGGTGCCGCCCTCCCCCGCGCCTTTCGCGCCGTTTTCCGTGAACGCGCAAGGCGTTTCGAGATGAGTGACGGAGATGTCGGGGATCTCGGTCGCGGTCGGGACGAGGTAGTCGATGAAGCTGGCGGCCGACGGCTCTCCGTTGCCCGCGTAGGTGATCTCCTCGAACAGCGCGCCGGCGATGCCCTGCGCGATCCCGCCGCGGCACTGTCCGTCGACGACCTGCGGATGGATCACCACGCCACAGTCCTCCACGCACGCGTAGCGAAGGATCTTGATCCGACCGGTTCCCGGATCGGCTTCGACGACCACGGCGTGCGTGGCGTTGGAGAAGGTGCCGTCGCCGGGTACGTCGAAGCTCGCCGTGGCCGTCAGCGTCGGTTCGACGTCCTTGGGCAGCAGGTGACTCCGCAGGTACGCCACGTCGGCGATCTCCTCGAACGACGCGCGCCTGTCCGGCTCGTCGATCTGGACGACGCCTCCGTCGCCGTCGAGGCGGACGTTGTCGGGGCTCGTTTCGAGCAGGTGCGCGGCGATCGTGCACAGCAGCTCGCCGAGTTTCCCGGCCGCGAGGGCCACCGCCGAGCCGCCGATCGTCACCGAACGGGACGCGAAAGTCCCCCAGCCGTAGGCGATGCGTTCGGTGTCGCCCTGGCGGAGCTTGACCCGGTCGAGGTGCAGCCCCAGCCGGTCGGCCACGATCTGCGCCAGCGTCGTCTCGTGCGACTGGCCGTGGTTCATGGTGCCGCTGGTGACGACGACGGAACCGGTGGTGTCCATGCGGATCTCGGAGATGTCGAACCCGGGGACCACGGCCATCTTCCGTTTGGCGAAGGCTCCCGAGCCGTACCCGGTCCGCTCCGAGAAACAGCAGTAGCCGATGCCGATGTTCCTGCCCTCGGCGGCGGCGCGGTCCCGGATCTCGTACCACCCCTCGTCGCGGATCGTGGCTTCGGCGAGTTCGAGCGATTCGCGGTAGGTGCCCGGGTCGTAGGTGATGGCGTTGACGCCGGTGTACGGGAACTGGGTAATCACGTTGCGCCGCCGGATCTCGACCGGATCGAGCCCGAGTTCCCGGGCGGCGCGTTCCATGACCCGTTCGATCGCCATCACGTACTGGGGACGGCTGACGCCGCGATAGGGTGCTGTCGGCGCCTTGTTGCTGGCGATGGCGCGGGCCCGGACACGGTACGCGGGCACCTGGTACACGCTCGGCATCTCGGCCGACGCCATCAACGGCTCGATCCCCGCCGTGAACGGATAGCAGGAGTACGCGCCCATGTCGCAGACGACGTCGACGTCCAGCGCGGTGATCCGCCCGTCCTCGTCGAACGCCGCCCGCGTGCGGTAACGCTGTTCTCTGGCAAGGAATCCGGCCGTGAGCGCCTCGCGACGGTCCTCGATCCACTTCACCGGCCGGTTCAGCCGTCGTGCCACCGCCGCGACCGCGATCTCCTCACGGCCGACGACGCATTTCTGGCCGAAACCGCCGCCCATGTCCGGGACGGTGACCCGGACGGTGCGCTCGGCGACCCGCAGCGAACGGGCCATCGCCGTGCGCACCTGATGCGGCACCTGGGTGCACATCTGCACCAGCAGCTGATCGTCACGGTCGTCCCAGGACGCGACCACTCCGCGCGTTTCGAGCGGGAGCGCGTTCTGCCGCCCGCTGTTCGTGACGACCTCGACCACTGCGCGGGCCGCTTCGAACGCGGCGTCGACGCCTGGTGTGTCGAACATCGAGACGTCGACCAGGACGTTGCCGGGCGCTTCCTCGTGCACCAGCGGCGCGCCCTCGGCGAACGCCGTCTCCTCCGAAACGATCGCCCCGAGCGGCGCGTAGTCCACCACCGCGGCCTCGACGCCGTCCTCGGCGCTGTACGGATCGCGTGCGACGACCAGCGCCACCGGCTCCCCGGTGAACCGAACCTTTTCCCGGGCGAGGATCGGCATCGCGGTCGGCGAGAACTCCTCGGGCGGCCGGTCGAGCAGCGCGACGATGTCACCGAGCTCCAGGTCTGCCGCCGTGTACGCGGCGACGACCCCTTCGACAGCCAAGGTGGCCGACAGGTCGATCCCGGTGATCGTGCCGTGCGCGACCGTCGAGCGGACGAACGCCGCGTGCAGCATTCCGGGCAGCTGGATGTCGTCGACGAACCGGCCACGGCCGGTGAGCAGGCGAGGGTCTTCGCGCCGGGGCACCGACGCCCCGACCCAGCGCCCGTTGCGCCCGTCGAACCGCGGAGTCATCGCGTTTCTCCTTTCTCCCAGGCCTCTTGAAGCGCCTGGGTGACGAGGGTGCGCGCCAGCCGGCGGCGGTAGGCGGCACTGCCCGCCGCGTCGTCGGGCGGATCGATGGCCGCCGCCGCTGCGTCCCCGCAGTCGGCGAACAGCGCCGGTCCAGGGACGCCACCGGCAAGCACGGCCTCGGCCTCGGGCACCCGGACTGGCGCGGGGGCGACGCCGCCGAGCACGACCCGTCCCCCGCGTTCGGCATCGAGGCTCACCGCGGCGACGACGATCGCGAAGTCGCCATGACGCCGGGCGAACTCGGTCAGCGCGGCCTTCGGCGCCGGGCGGGTGAACGTCACGGCGGTCACGACCTCGTCCGGTTCGACGGCCGTGGTGTAGAAGCCGTGGAACATCTCCGCGGCCGGGATCTCCCGGGGCCCGCCCGGGCCTTCCGCGACGATCACCGCGTCGAGCAGCAGCGCGAGCAGGCACCATTCCGCGGTCGCGTCACCGTGGACGATGCTGCCCGCGACCGTGCCGCGCGACCGGATCGGCAGGTGTCCCACCCAGCGCATCGCACGGGAGAGTACGGAGAAATCCGGTCCCAGCTCGGAGATCTCCACCGTCCGATGGGTGACCATCGCGCCGATCGTGAGCGTGGAACCGTTGCGCCGCAAGGAGTTCAGTGCTGGTTCTCGGCGCAGTGGGCCCAGATCGACCAGCGCCGTCGGCCGGGCGAGCCGGAAGTTCATCATCGGCATCAGGCTCTGGCCGCCGGCGATGAGTTTCGGGTCCTCGCCCGCCGCGGCGAGCTCGCCGAGCAGGCCGACGGCGCCGGTGACGTCGTGGGCCCGGTGGTAGCGGAACGCGGCGGGTTTCACAGAGCGGACCTCGTGGCGGCAGGCGTCTCGGCGACGGGTTCGGCGGTCTCGACGATCCGGTCCAGCTCGCGGCCGCGGGTCTCCGGCGCGCCCATCATCATGAACGCGACCGCGGCCACCACGAGGACACCCAGCACGGTGAAGGTCAGCGGCAACCCGAGCACCGGCCACAGGACGCTGCCGAACAGCAACGGCGCGAACCCGGTGATGGCCCGGCTCGACGACGACGCCCAGCCGAAGCCCGAGGCGCGGAGTTCGGTCGGGTAGAGCTCGGAGACGTAGGCGTACATCACCGGGATGACGCACAGCGCGAACAGGCCGAACGCGCCGATCGCCACGATCGCCGCCGTGGGCGTGTCCAGGAGCAGCGAGAAGACGACGAGCGACAGGGCGGTGAGCGGCCCGGCGACGGCGATGATCCGCTTCCGGCCGACCTTGTCGACCAGGAGCACGGCCACCGCGACCCCGACGATGCCGAGCGCGTTCATCAACGCTGTCGAGGCGAAGGCGGCGATCTCGCTCAATCCCTGTGCCTTCAGGATGGACGGCATCCAGCTGAGCGCGGCGTAGTAGACCAGCATGACGCTGATGAACAGCGACCACGCGACCGCCGTGATCCGCGGGTTGTACGCCCACACCCGGCGCAGCTGGTCGAACGCCGCCGCGATCGCGCCGCCGCGGGTGTCCTCCACCACCGCCGGCGGGATCGAATACGGCTCCGGCGTCGTCCCCGTGCGGCGGACGAGATCGTCGATGACGGCGCGGGCCTCGGCCTCACGGCCCTTGCGGACCAGGTACAGCGGTGATTCCGGCACCCCGCGCCGCACCCAGAACAGCAGCAGCGCGGGCAGGATCATCAGCACCAGCATCCAGCGCCAGTTCCCCTGGACCGGGAGCAGCAGCGTCGCGGTGACGGCGGCCAGCGTCGTCCCGACGGGCCACCAGCCGTCCATCGCCGACAGGACCCGGCCTCGATGGCGGCGCGGGGAGAACTCGCTGACGATCGCGTAGTCGACCGGGATGCAGCCGCCGAGCCCGATGCCCGCCAGGAACCGCAGCGCCAGGAAGGTCTCCACGTTCGGTGCGAGCGCCCCGAGCACGGAGAACAACGCGAACAGCAGGAGCGTGACGCTGAACGCCCGCTTCCGGCCGATCCGGTCCGCGACCGTGCCCCAGACGACCGCGCCCACGGCCATGCCGATCAGGTTCGCTGTCGCCACCAGTCCCTTCGTCCCGGCGGACAACCCGAATTCCGTCCCGACCAGCGGGGTGAGGAACCCGTTCAACGCGACGTCCCAGGCGTCGAACATGTAGCCCAGCCCGCCGATCAGGAAGATCTTTCCCTGCACGCTCCAACGCCAGGGCAGGTCCTGGACGATCTGATCACCAGTACGCATGAACCGCTCCGTTGCGATTTGCCGACCAGCGCGCCTCAGCGGGCGAACTGGTAGTGGATGGACTCGGTGTCGGGGTCGGTGAGCGGGCTGCCGTTCCACAGCCAGTCGTAGGACACGTCGGATTCGCCGTCGAAGCGACGCAGCTTCTCGTCCCGTTCGCGCTGCTCGGGGCCGTCGGGCAGGTGATAGAAGTCCATGTTCTGCAACGAAGCGTCCTGAACCATCCCGGCGTGCTTGGCGCGCCTGTCGACGTAGCGGACCAGGGCCCCGTCGATGCCGTCGCGGGTGACGCGGCCCAGCTCCTCGGCCAGCACGGCCGCGTCCTCCATCGCCTGGGACGCGCCTTGCGCCTGGTAAGGCAGCATCGCGTGGCACGCGTCGCCGAGCAAGGCGACCCTGCCGTCGACCCAGA
This sequence comes from Amycolatopsis thailandensis, assembly GCF_042723255.1. Taxonomy (NCBI): domain Bacteria; kingdom Bacillati; phylum Actinomycetota; class Actinomycetes; order Pseudonocardiales; family Pseudonocardiaceae; genus Amycolatopsis; species Amycolatopsis thailandensis. The sequence goes on along the minus strand of NZ_JBHXJK010000031.1, from coordinate 4,456 downwards.
CCGGATCACGGCGCCGACGGTACATCGCCCACACCGAGACGTCCTCGTCCTTCGCCTTGGCCAGCATGGTCGGGACCCGATCGTCCCAGTCGTGGTACTCCGCGGCGAGTTCGGCGGCGGTCGCGGGTCCGCTCCAGTCCCTGGCGACCGCTTCGGTGCACGGCACGATCGCGACCACGTTCAGGTACTCCCCGCCGCGGATCATGTAGTGCACCAGGTGTTTGTTGGGGCCGTACCAGATCGTGGAGTGATACCGGTCGGCCAGGAAACGGGTGGCGGGGTCCTGCGCGATCAGGTCGCCGGAGATCAGCGCCCGGTAGGCCATCTCGCCGGAGAACACGAGCGTGTCGTCGAAACCGGCGAGGTCACGCACCGAAGACCGGATGCCGTCCGCTCCGACCACGACGTCGCCGGCGAACCGGCGCCCGTCGGCGGTGATCACGGCGGGCCGGTCCGGCACCGTCCGGTCGAGTTCGACCACGCGCGCGCCGGTCGCCACCCGCACCGCCGGGCCCGCGCCGTCCGGGTCGAGGCAGGCGTCGAGCAGGACGCGGTGCAGGTCGGCGCGGTGGTAGTGCCAATAGGGCGCGCCGTACTGGTCGATCACCCTCCCGCCGAGCGCCAGCTGGGCGATGATGCCGCCGTCGGCCCAGCGGCGGCGGACCTGGTCCTGCGGCTCCGTCCGCACCCGCTCCAGACTGGCTCGCAGCCCGAGTCCGATGAGGATACGGCTGGCGTTCGGCGCGGTCTGGATACCGGCGCCGATCTCGCCGAGTTCCGGCGCCGCCTCGACCACGGTGACGCGCAGGCCCCGCTGCCGCAGCGACAGCGCCGCGCAGAGCCCACCGAGCCCGCCTCCGACGACAACGACCTCAAACGACTGACTCGCGGCCATGCCCGCCTCCCGTCTTCGTCGAAGCTTTCGCGCCACCGAGCAGGCTTCCGGCGCCGGGGACCGTCGGCTCGACGCCGAGTTCCGACAGGATCCGGAACGTAGTGGCGGTCGCCGCCGACAGGACCGGGATCCCGACCTCGTCCTCCACCGGCTGGATCGCGGACAGCGACGGCATCTGGACGCAGGCGGAGAGCACCAGTACGTCCACATCGGACAGATTCAGCTTGCGGTGGTGCTCGCGCAACCCGGCCGGGTCCAGCCGGGCGACGGCGAGATTGTCCGGAACCTCAAGGGAAAGCGCGTCGGCGACCTCGAACCCGGCGTCCTCGATGTAGTCCGCCACCGCCTTGGTCAGCGGCTTCAGGTACGGCGTGATGATCGCGACCTTACGGGCCTTCAACGCGGCGAGACCGGACAGCAGCGCGCCGGCACTGGACACGACCGGCGACTCGCAGCCCTCCTCGCGCAGCACGCGAGTGATGTCGTCCTCGGCGGTGCAGTGATAGCCGGGCCCCTGGGCCATGATCGCCACGAGGCACGCGGTCGCGACCACGTCCGGCCGGGCGTCGGCGAGTTCGGCCGCGGCCCGGCCCGCCTGGGCGTTCATCGCGCGGAGCTGCTCGGGCTCGACGTGCCGCATCCGGGCCCGCGCCGAATGGAAGACGAACCGGTCCTCCGGCTCGATTTCCTCCCTGGCACGCAGCATCCGAGGCAGCTCGGTCTCCATCGTGAGGTTCGAGCTCGGGACGATCATCCCGATGTGGTGGTCGCTCATCGGCGTGCCGCCGGGCGCATGTCGGCGACGGTCAGCTCGCCGTTGTCGACGATCAGTTCGTCGTCCAGGTACAGGGAATTGCCGCGCATCGGGATGTCGAAGTGGCACGGGGTGTCGTTCGGGCCGCCCAGTTCGTTGTTGGGACCGATGGAGAACATGACGTTGCCGTAGAAACTCCGCAGTTCCATGCCCATCCCGCCGGGGAACTGGGTCAGGCCGTGCCAGTGCGCGCGCTCGTCGAGCCCCCAGCCGACGTGGCTCATGCCGTAGCCGCGGGGATCCTCGAAGCTTTCGATGTACGAGCGCAGCAGATCCGCGTCCAGGCCGGACGATCCGGCGCCGCCGCGGATGTCGCGGATGAAGCCCTGCTCGATGGTGATCTCGACCGGGGTCTGCACGTAGGTGTTGAACGGCAGCAGCACGTCTCCGGGTGAAAGCACGATCTTCCCGTCGACACCGTCGTCGGCGCCGCCGGTGAACACGAACGCCGCGGGCCAGTGGTCCCAGCGGCCGGGAGTGTCGGTGTAGCCGTATTCGGACAGCGTCGGGTACACGCCGAGCTGATAGGTGACGTCGGTGCCCGCCGGGCTGGTGATCCGCATCGTGCCCGCCTTGGCGAGGAGCTCGGCGCCGATCTCCACCCGCTCGCGCAGTTCCTTCGTCGGCATGAGCCGGGTCAGTAGCTCGGGCGGCTCGACGGCGGTGAGGATCCGGGTGCCCGCGTCCTGGATGGCGAACTGTTCCTTGCTGAACAACAGGAACGTGCAGTCGACCACCATGTCCACGCTCTTGAGCGCCTCGACCGCCAAGGGGATGTTCCCGAGCCCCGAGTCGCCCACCGCCCACGCGCCCGCGGCGCTGGACGGCGAGGGCAGCCTCATGTGGTACGCCGAGGCTCCCAGCTGCTGGGCGGCCCACAGGAAGGCGTCGGCGTACTCCGCGCGCTCGCCGCCGCGGGTCAGCACCACCACGGTCTCGCCCTCGTGTACCCCCGAGAAGGTCAGCTGGCGCAAGCAGATGTCGTTGAACAGGTTCTGGTCCATCGTCGAACACCTCCACACTAATCCGAGCACGTACTATCCGAGCACGCTCTTTCATCCGAACACGTACTATCCGGATACGCAAGAGGTCGTGGTGGACGGATGTCGGCGGGCTGCCCGTGAGCGACCGTCCGGACACGTAGGATCACCCCGGGGGCCCGGGCAGCGGGTGGAGCCGAAGGAGAAGGCGATGGGTGAACCGGCGCGCACGAGCCGACGCAGGGAAGACGCGGCGGCGGTCACGCCCGCGCCGCCCTCGGATCTGCTGGCGGCCCCCGGCTACGGAGCCCGGCGGCTGTACCAGGCCTACCTCGCCGCCTGGAACCGGCACGTGGACCCGGTCCTGACCGGACCGCAGTTCGCGGTCCTGTCCGCGGTCCGCGCCTACCCCGGCAGCGACCAGAGCTCACTCGCGGGCGCCGTCGCTCTCGACACCTCGACGATGGCGGACCTGTGCCGCCGGCTCGAACGGCGAGGACTGATCCAGCGTGTCGAGTCCCCGCACGACGCCCGGCGCAAGCTCCTGTCCCTCACCGACGAGGGCAAAACGGTCCTGAGTCAGGTGAACCGCCGCGCCCGCAGGCTGGACAAGGCGCTCCTTGGCGGCGAAGGCGACGTCGACACCGCGGCGCTGCTCAACGCGCTCAGCGCGCACTGGGAACGGATCGCCACGGTCGACAAGCTGCGCTGACGAACGCGGCTGGAATCCGGCTCGAAGTGCTCGTCGGACGACAGTAGGTGGCATGGCACCGCGGCGGCAACCTGGTCGTCGCCGCGGCGGACGTCCCGGAAATCGGGGCGCAGCGGGAAAACACGCCGTGAGCTCAGGCCACGCGGCCGACCAGTTCCCGTACTGTCGCCAGGGTTTTCTCGGGATGGTCGAGATGCACGCTGTGCGTCGCCCCCGGCCAGCACTCGATCCGCCCACCGAAAGCGGCGGCGAAACGCTCGTGAGAACGCCGCATCGCGGTGCCCGGCTTACGATCCGCGGTCACCACGACAGCGGGCAACCTGGGCAGAACGGCATCCTGCACCTCCTTCGCCAGCGCCGTGATCCCGCGGACCGCACGCGCCAGCATCGGGAGATCCGCGTTCGCCATCCGCACGAACGCGGCCTCGCAATCCGGCCGGAGTTCCTGCCGTCGCGCTGACCGGACGACAGCGGCGTTGAGGACGCGCGGAAAGACCTGGCGCAGCAAAGGAACGGCCGAGACCTTGCCGAGCGCACCGATCGCGCGCTCCAGTCCGGCGCACGTGCGAGGATCGTTGATGGGCGTCGGGTCGAGCAGAACGAGACCGGCGACCTTCTCGGGATGATCGCGGGCCAGCAGGACCGCCACGGCACCGCCGAGACTCTGCCCGACCACCACGACCGGACCACAGTCCAGGCTGTCGAGGAGCGCGCTCAGATGGGACGCGGCGTCCGCGAGCGTGCCGTCGCCCGACGCGGTGCCCGTTCCCGGCCGGTCGTGCACGATCACCCGGCTGCCCGGATCGGCGACCAGACCCTCCACGAGGCCGGGAAAGAAGCCGTCACAGGACTCGGCTCCGCCTGGCAAGAGCAGCACTGCCTGCCCGGACTCGCCGTGGACCCGGATTCCGCCTGGTTCCATCCGCTCTCCTCGTCCTGTCGATCATTCAGCGTAGCGCGGCTTGCCACCCGCGAGGGCCCCACAGGCTTCCGCCGCTTTGTGCCGATTCAAGCCCCAAGTCCGTGAAGGCCTCCTTGAGGGACTCTGGGTCCCC